>CAYWVP010000040.1:6203-8603 GCA_964461605.1 uncultured Anaerolinea sp. | reverse complement strand
CTCGAGCAGAAAAAACTGGATTCCACTCAGCGTCCTTTGATCTTCGCGGTCGTCCAGGGCGGCGGCTACAAAGACCTGCGTCAACACTGCGCGGAAGCGCTGCTCGAGATCGGTTTCGACGGTTTCGGTTTTGGCGGCTGGCCGCTGGATAAAGACAACCAGTTGCTCAGCGAGATCATTGGTTACACCCGCGAGGTCATCCCGCTGCAGTTCCCCATGCACGCACTCGGTATCGGGCATCCGGTAAACGTGCTGGCAGCTTATGAACACGGTTACGACCTGTTCGACAGTGCCATGCCCACCCGCGACGCCCGCCACGGACGGCTGTACCGCTTCACCCAGCCGGCTGACGCACCGGGTGCCGGTCTGAGCGGAGACTGGTTCGCCTTTGCTTATGTGGATAATGAACGCAACATCCGCAGCACCGCCCCCATCAGTGAATTTTGCGACTGTCCATGCTGCAGCCGTTACTCACTGGGCTATCTCCATCACCTCTTCAAACAGGGGGATTCCCTGTTCATGCGCCTCGCCACCCTGCACAACCTGCGCTTCATGGTGCAGCTCACCGATCGCATCCGTAACCGGATGGACAATGTCTGAGTCCAATCCTGATCTTGACCAGTTGACCCGCCAGGTGCAGACACTCGCGAAATACAGCCGGGTGTCGCCTGAGTTGATCCGTTCGCTTCTCGTCAGGGAACTCGCCAAAAGGCCGAATACGAAGGAAGCCGTGAAGGCTGTGCGCAGCAAGCTGCACCAGGTCGGCACCGCCTACCAGGAAAAAACCCTGCCCTACCCCGCCTGGTCTGAAGAACTCACCGCACTGCCCGTGGACCTCCACGACCCCCGGGTACTCGCTTTTCTGCAGCGCGTGCTGCCTGCTCACGCCTCCACCCGCGAGCGCATGACCATCCTCCCTACCTTCTTCACGGAATGCCTTGCCGGATTGGGAGACATCAATTCAGTGCTGGATATCGCCTGCGGGTTGAACCCCCTCGCCATCCCCTGGATGCCTCTCAAACCTGGCTTCACCTACACGGCCTGCGATATCTTTTCGGACATGATCGATTTCATTAATACCTTCTTCGGACATTTCCAGCTCAACGGTCAGGCGCTCCTCGCGGATGTCACCCGAACGATCCCCACGGTCGAGGCTGATCTGGTGTTGATATTGAAGACCATTCCCTGCCTCGAGCAGATGGACAAGGAAGCCGGTCAACGCTTGCTGACCGGTCTTACCGCGCCCAATCTGCTGGTCTCGTTCCCTGCCCATTCGCTCGGTGGCAAATCAAAGGGTATGGTACGCCACTACGAACAGCATTTCCACGAACTGGTCGACGGTCGTGCGTGGCGCATCACCCGCTTTGAATTCCCCGGGGAACTGGCCTTCCTGGTGCAGAAATGATTCCATGGTAAAAAAAACGCCCGCCGTTGTGAATGAAGATTTCGTGGCCGGTCTGGCTGATAAGCTGACTGATTCACGTAAGTACCGCCGGCTGGGCATCCCGCGTGAAACATTAATGGATCTGATCAATAAAGCATCACTAACCCATACCTCCTCTCGTGAGGTTGAAGAGGTCGTCCGGCGAAAAATGCACAACCTGGTCGCTCCTTACCTGGGCGAGCCCGATTACTCCATTCTCCAATCCCGCGTTGCCGGCCTGCCCCGTGACCTTCACACCGAGGAGGTCGAGCGATTTTGCCTGGAAGTATTGAACGCCCACGCGTCCACACGTGAACGCGTCCCGATCAACGCGGAGTATTATTTGCGGCTTTTTTCAGCCACTCGCACGCCTGTCGTGATTCACGACCTCGCCTGCGGCATGAATCCCTTCGCGCTGCCCTGGATGAACCTGCCGCCTTCCACGCAATACATCGCTTACGACCTGCATCAGCCGCGGGTTGACCTGATCAACGCCTTCTTTGAACATCTCGGTCAGACCGGCCGGGCAATTAAGCAGGACATCCTGCTCGAACCTCCCGGCGATGACACTTCAACCGTGTTTTTCTTCAAGGAAGCGCATCGCTTTGAACAGCGCGAAAACGGCTCAGTACGCTCCTTTCTACGCCGCCTGGCGTCACGACAGATCCTGCTCTCATTACCAGTCGAGACCCTCAGCGGTCGCCGTTCCATGCTCGATCAGGATCGCCGCCTGGTGGCTTCCGCCTGCGCGGATACCAATTGGCTGGTAACAGAATTGCTCTTTTCCACTGAGATCGTGTTCTTCATCAGGAAGGACGCATGAAACGCAAACGTAAACAGACTTCCGAAGCAATTTCGCTCCCGTCTCCAGCCTTGCAGGCAGAGGTATACCGCGGCTTGCTTTCCACTGCAGAGTATCAGGAACTTTTAGCGTCGCTGGAAAAACCACTGCCGCCCTCTTTCCGCGTCAATCCCCT
>CAYWVP010000040.1:0-6103 GCA_964461605.1 uncultured Anaerolinea sp. | reverse complement strand
CCGGGAGGCAAAACCACCCACCTCGTCAGCCGCGTCGGTGATCGCGGGTTGATCCTGGCCAACGATTCCAGCCAGGGGCGCATCCAGTCATTGCGTTTTGTGCTGCAGAACTGGGGGGCGGTCAACTATGCGGTCACCCGCTTCCCGGCTGAGCGCTTTGGTGAGTGGTACCCCGGCGTGTTTGATAAGATCCTCCTCGACGCCCCCTGCAGCATGCAGGGTTTGCGCACTGCTGAATCACACCCCGTGCGGCCTGTCACCAGCCGCGAGAGCACCCAGCTCTCCTGCCGTCAACGTGCCATGCTCTCCAGCGCCCTCCACGCTCTGCGTGTGGGCGGAGAGGTTGTGTACTCCACCTGCACCCTTTTGCCTGAAGAGGATGAGATGGTTGTGGATGCCATCCTGCGCGAATTTTCCGGGGCGGTGGAATTGACCGACGTGCAACAATCACTACCGCGCCCTGCGCCTGGTTTACCTCATTATCAGGAGTTTACTTTCTCCGATTCTCTACAGCGTGCGATCCGCCTCTGGCCTCACCGTCTGGATACCGCGGGGTTCTTTGCCTGTCATATCCGGAAAATTGCCCCGCTTGAGTCACCTGCCAAACCCCCGCCTTTCCGCCCTCTTGAACAGGTTGCCTATCATATTTTCAACGCCCGTGAGGAAGCGACTTTTTGCAGCGAATTTAAGCAGACTTTTGGCTTTGATCTCGCTGCTGACCTGGCGGCAAATCACAGAACCCTGGTTCGCCATTACGAACAGGTCTACATTTTCCCATTATTGCTGCTTGAGCAGTTTTCAGGGCTGCCCGTGCAGGCTGCCGGTATGCTCCTCGGAGAGCAGAATCCGGATGGCTTCTCCCCCTCCCAGGCCTGGGTAAGCCGCTATGGTTCGCATTGTACCCGGGCTGTGATGACTCTCGATGAAAAATCTTCCACTGCCTGGCTCGCAGGAGAAAATCTGGACCTCCCCGACTCGAAGCTGCCGGAGGATCAACGCTACCTGGTAATACTTGACCACACCGGAATGCCAATTGGCCGGGCTGCCCATACATCCACGGGTTTGAAGAACCTGCTGCGTAAAAAAGTTCTCTGATTTATTCCAGTTCGTGAAAGATCAGCGCCGCGCTCACCACAGCCGCAGTTTCCATGCGCAGGATGCGCCTGCCCAGGGTGACGCGTAAAAATCCTGCATCTGTCGCCGTTTCTACTTCTTCAGCTGAAAATCCACCTTCCGGGCCGATCAGCACGGCTACCTGCGCGGGATTCCCTTCACGCAACATAGTTTTAATCCCGGTTTGTTTCTCATCCTCCCATGGGATCAGGCGTAAGGCATACTCGTCCCGCGTGTTCATCACAGCCTCTTTCAGGTTCGCGGGCGGGAGCAGTTGGGGAATCATCCCCCGTCCGCTCTGCTCGGCAGCTTCCTTGAGGATCATCTGCCAGCGTTCGTACTTGGCGAGCGTTTCTGTCTTTCCCTGTACCAGCGAACGTTGGCTGATCACGGGCAGGAATCCGGCAGCCCCGATCTCCGTGCACTTTTGCAGCATCCACTCGAATTTTTCACGCTGGGTCAGGCACAACAACATCAACAACCTTACGCGCGGTTCATCCGCCCTGCGTTTTTCGATCACCCTGGCCAGGCACGTCTCCGGGCTCACCTGCTCCAGCCTGCCCGCCACTTCATTCCCCAGGTTGTCCAGGGCGATGCATTCATCACCCTCTTTCAAACGCAGCACTCGGGCGATCTGGTGTGCGCACTTCCCTTTGAATTCAATTTGATCGGTGTGGATATTTTCGGGTGGAATAAAAAAACGGTGCATTCGATCTCCGTCAGTCCTGATTCCTGGATTATACTTGGAGCGTACTTTTTCTTAGTATAAACGAGTATCCATGAATCATAAAAGTGTTCGCTCATACCGATATTTTGACCTGGTCATGGCGTTGTTTGTCACCGTGCTCATCGTCAGTAATATCGCGTCCTCTGCCAAGATCGTCGATTGGGGCGTGTCAATATTCTTCCTGCCGCTCGCCTTCGATGCGGGCACCATTCTATTCCCGATCAGTTATATCTTCGGCGATGTCCTGACCGAAGTCTACGGTTTTCGCCGTTCCCGCCGCGTCATCTGGACGGGTTTTGGTTGCCTCGCGCTCACCGCCGTGGTCTTGTGGCTCGTTCGCCTCATGCCCGGAGAATCCACCTGGCAGGCTCAAACCAGCCAGGCTGCCTATGATGCCGTCCTTGGCGGACTTACTTCAGGCGGGATTGTGCTCGCCAGCCTGTTGGCTTACCTGGCGGGTGAGTTTATGAACTCGGTTGTGTTGGCAAAATTGAAAGTCGCCACAGGAGGCAAATGGCTGTGGTTGCGCACCATCGCCAGCACCCTCGTCGGCGAGGGTGTCGATTCCGTTGCATTTGTGGGGATCGCCTGCCTCACCGGTGTCTTCCCCTGGAGTCTTTTCTGGACCCTGACCGTGACCAATTACCTCTTCAAGACTGCTGTCGAAGTGATCATGACACCCCTCACCTACCTCGTCGTGAATAGGTTAAAGAAAGCCGAGCAGGAAGACTACTTCGACACCGACACAAAATTTAAACTTGTTGGGGATTGATTGCGAGCGGGTTACTGCCCCGCCCCGGCGATCACCACGCAGTATTCCCCCCGTAGTGGTTCCTTATTTAGCTCCACAATTACCGAACTGATCGTGCCCCGGAAAACTGTCTCAAACTTCTTGGTCAGATCGTTGGCTACCGCGCACTTCCGGTCGCCGAAAACGTTTATTGCATCCTCCAGGAACGCCAACAGCCGGTAAGGGCTCTCGTAAAAAATCAGCGTGTGTGGTGAGACCAGGTCAATTTCCAGCCACCGTTTACGGGCTGCACTCTTACGCGGTGGAAACCCGCGGAAGGTAAAGCTGTGCACCGCCAACCCTGAGAGCACCAGCGCCATAATCAACGCCGTCGGTCCGGGTATGGCGGACACAGGGATATCCTGTTCCAGAGCGCTTCGCACCAGCGTGAACCCCGGATCAGAAATAGCCGGTGTGCCGGCATCCGTCACCAGTGCAACCACCTTCCCCAACGCCAGGAATTCCATCACCTTCGGTAATGCCCGCGATTCGTTGTCTTCACGGAATGAGATCTGCGGCTTTTTGATACCAAAGTGATTCAGCAGGAAACCCGTTTTTCGGGTGTCTTCACTCACTACAACATCGGCTGACTCTAGTGCCGCCAGCGCCCGTTGCGAGATATCTCCCAGGTTTCCGATTGGGGTTGCGACCATGATCAGCATATTTTTTTCCTTTCAGGCAGTATATCACGAGTTGGACTTGTGATTTTGAAAGGTGGTTACTGCTTGTTGAAAAGGAATCACAATTTGTTATAATAAAATTACTTTAATTTATACATTGCATTACCAATAATCAACCATCAACCGATTGATTGTCGTCTTCGCCATCTACCGCAGAGTTCGGAGCAGGAATGTCTGAAAAAGAGATAAAAACCTCATCGGTCTTGAACAACATTGAAGATATGGGGATCGATCTGGACGAACAACAACCAGTGAATCGTAAACGAATTCTGGTGATCGATGATGAACCTGGCAGCGTAAACCTGCTCAAACGCATCTTCATGAGCAAAGGTTTCAATGTGTCCGGTGCATTCAGCGGACAGGAAGCCCTAAAAAAAATCAACGAAATTCATCCCTCGCTTGTAATCCTCGACCTGCTCATGCCGGAAATGAACGGAGAGGAAACACTCACGGCCATCCGCCAGGTGATGAACGTTCCGGTGATCGTCCTGTCGGCGGTGGATGACAAAAACAGGATCGTGAAAATGCTTCAAAGCGGTGTTGATGATTACATCACCAAACCATTTGATGAAGTTGAGTTGCTCGCACGCGTCAATGCTGTCTTGCGTCGGGCAGAGCGTTACACGCCAGATCATACGTACTCCTTCCCTTCAATCTCACTCACAGTTGACCTGGATACCTATGAAGTGATCTTTTGCAACACGCGCATCCAGTTGACCGGTAAGATGTTTGATGTGCTCTCCCTGCTTGCCCGTAACGCACCCAAGGTGGTCAATTACCAGGAGTTAACCCTGAAAGTATGGGGAGAAAATACCCCGGCAGTGCGCAACCGTTTGAAATACCTGGTTTACCTGCTTAGGAAAGAATTCGTCGCCATCGATCCTTCTATTGAGGTTTTCGAGAACATCGATCGGCTCGGCTACCGTCTTTGCACTAACGGTAATCAAACCTCTACATAATTATCATAAATAGGTATAATAAACTTTAGCATAACAGACACTGTGTTCAGGGGGTTTCCGAACATTGCGGCCAACCTTTGTGCAAAGTGTTAATACAAGGAGGGGATGATGGGTAACGACACACACAATAAAACAGCCGTAGGCATCGATCTCGATGCACTCCAGGGAGAGAAGCGTACTCGCGTTCTGGTGATCGATGATGAAGCCGATACAGTAACGCTGTTGAAAATGATCTTCCAGCGTGAAGGTTTCGATGTTTCAGGTGCCTTGAGCGGCAGCGAGGCTTTAAGCAAACTCACCGATGTACAGCCAGCCTTGATCCTGCTTGACCTGATGATGCCGGGTATGGATGGCTGGGAAACCTTTACAAAAATACGCGAGCTCACCGACATCCCGGTCATCGTCGTCTCGGCTCTAGGTCAAACTGAAACCATCGTAAAAGCCCTCCAGATGGGCGTTGATGACTACGTGACCAAGCCGTTCAACCAGGCAGAAGTGATTGCCCGCTCACAGGCTTTGTTGCGCCGTACCGGCGGCGTCAAGGAATTGAAACGGCTTGTGTTCTCCACCATCGAAATGGTCCTTGATCTCGATACACAGGAGGTCTTCTACCGCGGCGAGCGCATTCAGTTGACCGGTAAAATGTTTGAAGTAATGTTGATCCTGGCCAGAAGCGCTCCCAAGGTGGTTACATACGACGAGATCACCACACAGATCTGGGGGCAAACCGGTGTCGCGGTTCGCAACCGCTTGAAATACCTCATCTACTTGCTCCGCCAGGAGTTCAACGCCGTGGATGGCGAATTGGGAATCATTCGCAATATTGATCGCCTCGGTTATAAACTAATAACCGAATGAACGCTCTTTTCCTGAAATTTACCGGGGACTGCTCTCCCCGGTTTTTTCATTAACCAGCAGGTATAATTGCGCCAGGAGACACTATGCCATCGCAACCTACCCGTGACCGTCTGAACGCATCCTCACTCGATTCCCGCCCCAAACGCCGCCCGGACTGGATTAGGGTTCAAGTTCCACATGGGGAGAATTACGAACAGATTCAATCCCTCATGCGCCGTGCTTCATTACATACCGTTTGCCAGGAAGCCGGTTGCCCCAATATGGGAGAATGCTGGGGCAGCGGCACAGCCACCTTCCTCATCCTGGGCGATATTTGCACGCGCTCTTGCCGTTTCTGTGATGTCAAGCACGGCCGGCCGGAACCCCTCGATTGGGAGGAACCTGAACGTGTCGCGCAGGCGGTTAAAGAAATGGATTTGCAGCACGCCGTGATCACCTCCGTAAACCGTGACGAGCGTGAAGACGGTGGGGCGCCCATATTCGCCGCGATCATCCGCCGCATCCGCGAGCTACAGCCCGGTTGTTCGGTCGAAGTGCTCATCCCTGATTTCAAAGGCAGCCTCGACGCGCTGAAGATCGTCATGGATGCCCGCCCTGAGATACTGAATCACAACGTCGAAACTGTCCCCTCCCTCTTCAAGACGGTGCAACCCCAGGATCATTATGAATGGTCCGAAGCGGTGTTGCGCAACGCCAGGAAACTTGACCCCCTCACGCTGACCAAATCCGGTATCATGTTGGGGTTGGGTGAAACACTTGACGAGGTAAAAGCCGTCATGCGTGATCTGCGCGAGTGGGATGTGGATATCCTGACCATCGGTCAGTACCTGCAACCCAGCCGCCGCCACCTGCCCATCGAGCGATACTACACTCTCGAGGAATTCGCTGCACTCAAGATTTACGGATTGGAGATCGGCTTCAAGTGGGTCGAAAGCGCGCCGCTGGTTCGCTCTTCATACCACGCTGCTGAACAGGT
>CAYWVP010000039.1:0-12718 GCA_964461605.1 uncultured Anaerolinea sp. | reverse complement strand
GAGGGAAGATAGAAAAAGAACATCGCTCCCAATTCAAGGCGCAGCGCGTAAGCACCAAGTACAGCAATCACCGTGAGGATGATATCGATGAGGACAATGTATCGATTGCGCAGATTGGGTTTTATTCTCATTAAAGGCCTTTTAGTCCAAGCACCCGCCCGACAGTTCTCAACACGATGGACAGGTCCAGCAGCAGATTTCGATTCTTAATGTAATAAAGATCATACTCCAGTTTGACAGCAGTATCTTCCACTGTGCTGGCATAGCGCTGATTGATCTGCGCCCAGCCGGTAAGCCCGGGTCGAACAAACAACCTCGCCCGGTAGAACGGGAGTTGTTCCTGGAATTTATTGACCAGTTCGATCTGTTCAGCGCGCGGGCCGATCAGGCTGTTCTCTCCGACGAGTATATTCCAGAACTGCGGCAATTCGTCGAGGTGACTGCGGCGAAGGATCTTCCCCACCCTGGTGATGCGGGCATCATTCTCGATTGCAGTGCGCGCCACACCATCTTTTTCAGCATCCTGATACATGGTGCGGAACTTGAAAATCTTGTAAGGTTCACCGTATTTACCCACTCTCATTTGCGAATACATGACCGGTAATCCCGAATCAATGATGATGAGCAAAGCGATGAGCGGGTAAAGCAGCAATAAAAAGACCAATCCAATTACACTGCACAGAATGTCGATCAAACGCTTGACGCTTTCATACACACCGCTGGTATGCGTCTGATCGATAAAAGAGCGGAGAATCCAGTCTGAGGGGAGGAGAAATATCGGAATCCGGCCGAAAATCTCCTCGTAGACTGCCGGCAACGAAGTAACTTCAATATTCTCATTTTCAGCTGCGTTTAATATTGCGCGGAAAAGCTCCGGATTTAATTCACCGGAGATGGCAAATATCAGGTCGGTGATGTCAAGCTCTTGTGTGATTTCGGTTAACTGCGATCCCGTGCCCAAAACCCGTAAACCGTTGATCTCTTCATCCTGTTTTTGAGGATCGTCATCGATGTAACCGACCAGTATGAAGGGCTCTGAGTTGATCTCATTAAACATACTGACAAGAGTAGAACCGGCCTTGCCGGCTCCGATCATCAGGGCGCGGCGCATGAATACCGGAGCCGTGAAGATGCGGATATAGATCAACCGCCATAGTAAAGTCAGTAATGTGGCAGCGATGATGAAGATAAACACACCACGCCGCGGGAGTGAGTTGGGTTCAGAAACAAAAAAGATGATGAGGTAAATAACGATACCAATCGATGCGGCTGTGGCAATACCACGAACCATGTCTTCACGACGATTGGCTTTGCGGACGTCATAAATCTCGATCAGGAAGAGTATCCAGACAAATGGAAGCAGATAGAACCAGAATGGAGCGCGCTGCCAAAGGAACTCGCTGCTAAAATCCAACCAGTCCCGCTGCGCCCAAAAGTAGAGACCAATAAAGACTGCCAGATATGTAAAAAGCAGGTCACCCACAAAGAGGATAGCCTGACGCTCTCCATCCCGGATGCGCCACCGTTTCTTTAACTGAGGTTTCTCAACTGCCATGCGCCTTACCTGCAAACAGACTCTTTATCATGCTCCACAAGAAACCGCTGCCCCATGCGAAGTGCATCGTCGTGATGGCAATCGGGATACCAATCACCAATGACAGGCTGTTCCTATTGCTTGCGTACCTGATAGCTCCGGCGATTAAAATCACCAGGTAAAGTGACAAAGTCACAGCCAAAATAATGCGTGCCGGAACCCAAAGTATTGATAATAATAATAACATCAAAATACCTGAAACAAAAACCGGCGGGAGTGCCTGTCTCCAACGCAATGTGTCAGGGTAACGCTGCAACATCTTGAACTTCCAGAACCCGTAGGTAAAATACTGCCGTGCCAGATTTTTCAAGTTCGCACGGGCGTAATATACGCAACGGATAGCCGGATCCACCCAGATCTTCCCGCCTGATTTTCTTATGCGGGTGTTGAACTCATAATCCTCATTAACAAGCAGCGTCTCATCATACTTCCCGATTTTTTCCACCAAGGCGCGCCGATAAGTACCAAACGCCACCGTATCAGCTTCCACCGCTTTGGTTGCGGTACGATACTGCGCATCCCCCACCCCCAACGGATGTGCAGTGGCGATGGCAATGGACCTGCCGATCCAACTCGTGCTGCCCGGTTTTATATCGATGACCCCGCCCACGTTCTCACCATGACCGGCTTCGAGCGCAGTCACACTTTTTTCAATATAATCCCGGGCTGGTATTGCGTGCGCATCCATGCGGGTGATGACCTCACCACGCGCCTCACCGATCGCCTGGTTCAGTGCTGCCGGGATGGTTCTTTGCTGGTTTTCTACAACGCGTATCGCTAATTCCGGATGCAATTGCTGAAACGAACTGATCTTTTCACGAGTACGATCAGTTGACATGCCATCAGCAATCACTACTTCCATCCGGTCTATAGGGAAAGTCTGACCAAGGATCGCATGAAGCAATTCCTCGATCGTTCTTTCCTCGTTGTAACAGGGAACTATGACAGTTACCTTGATTGAGGTCATCCCGGTCAGTTACAATTTCTCTTCATCAGTTCTTAACAATCCGGATCGGTGCAGACTACTGCAATAACCTCGATCTCGATCAGCGCATTTTTTGGTAATCCTGCAACCGCAACTGTGGTACGCGCCGGAGGTTGTTCAGGAAAGAATTCAGCATAGATCCTGTTCATGACAGCGAAATCTACCATGTCGCGCAAAAACACCGTGGTTTTCACCGCGTTTTTCAGGCATGAACCCGATGATTTTAAAACAGCCTGGAGATTGGTTAGCACCTGCCGGGTTTGTTCCTCGATCCCACCTGGCACCAGGTCACCGGTTTTTGGATCGATCCCGATCTGTCCAGAAGTCATCACATAAGGACCCGAACCTGTTGCAACCGAATAAGGGCCGAGCGCAGCCGGTGCTTCAGCACTCTGAAAGATCTTTTTATCACGACAAGCCATTGTTACCTCCACGGAGAAAGATGAGTTTATTTTAAACGAACTGGTAAAAAAGGTAAATGTAAGATTTCGCAGGAATCGAATCCTTTGAGCCCGTCTTAGAAAATGAAGGCTGGTATAATCTGCGTGGTTAATATACTAACACACAGGTTTGTTATGCTAGAGAAAATATCCTCAATTGAAGCCCGTTACGCAGAACTCACCCGGTTAATGGATGAGAACATGCAGGATTACCAGAAAGTGGTTGAACTGGCCAAGGAACGCTCGGAGCTGGAAACGATCATGCGGATCGGCACCCGTTATCGATCCCTCCTCAGCCAATACGAACAGGCTAAAGAACTTGCCTCTTCAGATGACGAGGAGATGAGCAACCTTGCCAATTTAGAAATCGCGGAACTCCCCGGTCAGATAGAAGAAGTGGAAATGCAGATCAAGCGATTACTTGTACCGAGGGATCCCCGCGATGACCGGAACGTGTTCATCGAAATCCGTGCCGGGGCGGGAGGAGATGAAGCCGGCCTGTTCGCCGCAGAATTGATGCGTATGTACATGCATTACGCTGAGTCACGCGGATGGACTGTCGAGATGATCTCCTCAAATGAAACCGGCATCGGCGGTTATAAAGAGGTCATCTTCATGGTCAAGGGACGCGGCGCCTACTCCCGCTTTAAGTTCGAGTCCGGTGTGCACAGGGTGCAGCGCATCCCCACAACCGAATCCAGCGGGCGCATTCACACATCCACAGTAACCGTGGCGGTAATGGCTGAAGTCGAAGACGTGGACGTCCAGATTCCTGATTCTGATATTCAAATTGATGTCTTCCGGTCGTCCGGAGCAGGCGGACAAAACGTGCAAAAAAATGCCACTGCCGTCCGCATCACCCACCTGCCCACCGGCATCGTGGTAGCCTGCCAGGATGAGCGGTCACAGCTGCAGAACAAGTTACGGGCGATGGGAATTTTGCGCGCCCGGATCTTTGAGATCGAAGAAGAAAAACGCCGCGCTGCGCGTGAAGAAACACGCCGCTCCCAGGTTGGTACGGGAGACCGTTCCGAGAAAATCCGCACATACAATTACCCCCAAAGCCGGGTAACAGATCACCGGATCAATGTGTCTTCTTACAATCTCCCTGCGGTCATGACCGGGGATATTGATTTATTCATCGATGAATTGTCCATCCGCGACGAAACCGATCGCCTAGCTTCCAGCGGAGAGTATGACGAACCCTGAGCTGGGTAAATGGATCTCCGTCAACATAACTCGCTTGCAAGGGGTGACTGAATTCCCTTCAATCGAGATCAATTCCATCGCCTCGCACACGCTGCAAAAAAGCACTGCCTTTATCGCTGCCCACCCGGAGACCAGGATCGATCAAGTCCAGCTGGCATTTCTTGACCAGGCTGTTGAGCGATTAATGAAGGGTGAGCCACTCGCGTACATCACAGGCAAACGGTCCTTTTACGGTCTCGATTTAGCAGTCGATCAAAGGGTGCTGATCCCTCGACCGGAAACTGAGCTATTGGTTGAACTGGCAATCGACTGGATCGATCACAATCCTGGCAGAAACAATGTGGCCGATGTTGGAACCGGTTCCGGTGCAATCGCAGTGGTGTTGGCAAAACGCTTTCCAGCTCTCCACATCACCGCCATCGACAGGTCAGCACAGGCATTGGCTTTGGCTGAATCTAATGCCGTTGAACATCAAGTTGCAGAACAAATCAAGTTTGAGCACACAGACCTCCTGACTGGCATTGAGTCACGCTTTGACCTGATACTTGCCAATCTACCTTATATTCCCACACAGACCCTCGAAGATTTGCCCGAGCTTATGTATGAACCACGTTCAGCGCTTGACGGAGGGACAGACGGGCTTGAATTTATCCGGAAATTGATCGACACCTGTGAAAAAAAACTGCTTCCAAAAGCCTGCATGATTTTAGAAATTCAATATAATCAGGATGTAGTTGTGCCGCAAATTGCAGCCCATCAGTTCCCCCTGGCAAAGATCAGTGTACACCAGGACCTGGCATCGTTACCGCGTGTAGTAAAAATTCAACTTTAGCGAGTTTCTTTCATGCAGACCATTACTCTCCCAGCGGATAATCCGGCTTCGATCCAGACGGCATTGGAACTTCTTCGAGATGGCGAGATTGTCGCTTTCCCGACTGACACTGTTTACGGTTTGGGTACAAACGCTTTTTATTCACCGGGGATTATTAAATTATTTGAAGCCAAAGGACGGGATGCCAATAAAGCCATTGCTGTGCTGATCGGTGACATCAAGCAATTGGGTATTCTGACGGATGGAGTGAATGAAAACGCTGCAATCCTGGCCAGAAAATTCTGGCCTGGGGGTCTGACGATTGTCTTACCTAAAAAAATGGAATTGCCTGAGTTATTGACTGCAGGCAACTCGATTGGAATACGGATGCCCAATCACCCCGTTGCGCTGGAATTACTGCGGGAATTTGGTCCGATCGCTACAACCTCTGCCAACCTGTCTGGAAAGACTAATCCTCAGGACGCCCGCGATGTTTTACAACAACTCAACAATCGCGTACCTCTCATCCTGGATGGCGGAAAATGCCCGGGAGGCATCCCCTCCACCGTGATCGATTGTTCGACAGATGATATTCAGATCTTACGGGCAGGGGCGATCAGTCAGAAACAGATCGAAGATGCCCTGGCAGACGGAAAGAACAATTCCGAACTTCCAAAGTAGCACGATCATCGTTCGACCAGCCTGTCCATTTCAACCTTAAATAACCGGGGAAAAAGTCCATTGCCATGCAGCAAATCAGATAATCGGCCCCGCTCAACAATCCTGCCATTTTCCAACAAAATAATCTCATCCATGTCGTCCAACCACGCGATGTCGTGCGTGATGAGTAAAACCCCCCTCTGCTCAGCGTATTGGAAAAGCGAACGCATCACATAGTCAGCAGATCTCTGATCCAGATTTGCGGTGGGTTCATCAAGCAGGAGAAATGGTCTGTCCTGCAGCAGCACCCTGGCTGCAGCCAGACGCTGCTTTTCGCCGCCGCTCATTTTCACACCGCGTTCCCCGATCCAGGTTTCCAGTCCATCCGGTTGTGATAGAAACCACTCACTCAAACCTGCTCTTTCAATCGCCAGCGTCAGGTCTTCATCCGTTGAACCGGGATTAGCCAGCAGCATATTTTCACGAATATCCCCATTGAACAGGTAGATATTCTGCGGAAGAACAGCGAACAAAGATCGAACGGCATCAGGATCAACATCCTTTACATCCACTCCGTCAACTGTAAAAGTTCCAGTCTGCGCATGCTGAAAACCCACCAAAATGTTGATCAGGCTGGTCTTCCCGGCTCCACTGGTTCCCAGTAAGGCAATCTTTTGCCCTTTTTTCAACTTAAACTCAACACCATCCAGTACCTTTTCACCACTACCCGGGTAGGAGAGGCTGATCCCTTCCAGTTTAATTCCCTGAACAGAGGTAAGTTCACTGTCAACCCGTACCAACTGGTTTTGTTCATCGCCGACAGGCGAGAAAAGCCTGCGCGCAGCAACGATACTGGCACTCAGCTGATGGGCAGCAGCCGGTAATGGATTAACCGCTTCAAAACTGGCGAGGGTGATCAGGGTGGTCACGGCAAGAGAAACGCCACTGAATCCACCAGTGTTAACAATGGGGATGGCAACCCATAACACAGCCAGGAGGGTTAGATTCATCAGCAGCAATCCCAACCCACTATTGAGTCCATTCAATACACTCAACCTTTTTTGCAGCTTACCCGCCAGTGCTATATCCTCCATTAACGGAGCGTAGGCATAGCGCTGTGCATTACAAGCCTGGATATCCTCCAGCCCCTGCAGCATTTCCACCCACTTCGCCGAACTTTCCGCGTTCAAGCGCACAAGACTTTCTGACGTTTTCCGGGTTAATAGCAGAGCGATCAGCGGTTGAATAAACCCGGTAATGACCATACCGGTAAACAGGAGGAATCCCAATTCAACAGCATAAGTACCGATGAAGAGGCTTGTGCCAATCACTATCACGAGCGCGATCACCATTGGAGAGAGGACACGCACATAAAAGTTTTCCAATACCTCCAGGTCGCCCATAACCCTTTGCAGCACGTCCCCGCCACGCAGGGTGACCAGATTTGCCGGTGCTCCGGGTTCAATGCGGAGGTAAAAATCCTCCCGCAACCGGGTGACCATTTTCAGATTTACGGAATGGGACACCAGCCGTTCCAGGTAACGGAAAACGCCACGGCTGATGCCAAAAAACCTCACTCCTACGATGGCCACTTGTAAAGTGGCAATAGATGGATGGAGAGCGGCGCTGGCGATAATATGCGCCGATGTCCCCAGCAGACCGATTCCGGCCGCAATCGCAGCGATACCCAGGAAGATGGAAAGGACAACCTCACCGGCGAATAATCGTAAAATACCCAGTAAACGGAGTAAAGGCGTCATTTCAACTGCTCTCTGCTGTCAATGAAATCGCGGTACTCCTGCGATATTGTGAGCAAATCTGAATGGGAACCATGGGCAGCGATTCTGCCATCCTTAAGATAGATCACTTCATCGACCTGCTCAAGTGTGGAAAGATGGTGAGCGATGGCCAAAGTGGTGCGGCCGGCCATCATTCGGCGGATCGAAGTGTTTAATCCGCGCTGTAATTCGGGGTCAAGGTGCGCAATGGGTTCATCCATCACCAGGAGTTGCGGATTGCGCAGGTAGATTCGTGCCAGGGCAACCCGCTGTAATTCACCACCGCTAAACCTGTTGCCGGCTTCGAGTAATGGTGTATCAAGTCCGCGGCGTAAACGTCTCACCAGGGTGGATAATTCGGCCACATCCAGCGCGTGTTGGATTTGGTCGGGTGTAAAACCCGGATTTCCCAGCGTAAGGTTGTGCAATAAACTGGCATTGAAGATCGCGGGATTTTGCGGCAACCACCCGACATACTTACGCCAGGCTTCGCGCGACCAACTACGAATGTCCTCGCCATTGATCAGCAGTTCTCCCGCATCCGGCTCAATGAACCGCAGCAGGATACGCGCCAGGGTGCTTTTCCCTGCCCCGCTTTTTCCGGCTAAAGCATAATGTCTCCCTCTCTCCAGTGAGAACGTAACATTATCAAGAGAATTCTCCTTCATCCCGGGGTAGGCATGGGTCAGTTGCCTTAGATCGATGTGAAAATTCCCATCAAAATGACGACCGAGCTCCTCAGGCTTCTTTACAGGTGTATCAAGTGGATCCGGAGCATCCAGAACGCGGTAGATCTTTTCAGCAGCGGTCACACCGGTGATGCCGGCATGGTAGCGCGCACTCAGGTTGCGCAAGGGGAGGTAGAAATCCGGGGCAATCAGAAGGATAAAGAAAGCCTGTTGAAACGCAATGCGACCATAAAGCAGGCGCAGTCCGATCTCCACGGCTACCACAGCGGTGGAAAGGGTCGCAATCAATTCCAGGGCCAAAGCAGTGAGAAAGGTGATCCGTAACACGTTCAAGGTGGTTTCACGGTATTGCTCACTGACGGTTCTGATCTCACTCACCCGTTCCCGGTTGCGCCCAAGCAGCTTAAGTGAGGCAATCCCCTGAAGGGTATCGAGGAAATAATTTCCCAGCCTCGTCAACGCGCGCCACTGCCGTCCAGTAAGTGATTCAACCGCCTTTCCGATCAATACCATGAAAAGCGGAATCAACGGCGCGGTGAGAAAAAAAACGATCCCGGTTACCAGATCCAACGGGAAAACCACGATCAAAATAGTAAGCGGCAGTATTACCGCAATCAGTACCTGCGGCAGGTACTGCGCGAAGTAAGCGTCAAGCGCATCCACCCCCTGCAACGCGGTTGTGGTCAATTCAGCGGTCGTCTCGTTCTTCAAGAATTCGGGACCCAAGCGGTCAATTTTTTCCAGCAGCATGGTGCGCAATCGCAACTTCACCGTAACAGCCAGACGCCCCGCCAGCATTTCATTCAGATAGGTAAAGAGCGCTCTAAGCAATACCACCAATAAGATCAAGCTCAGAAGCGGGGTTACCTGCGCCAGCGTCCGGGCATCAAGAAAAACCCCTGAGATGACCCTGCTTAACTGGTAGGACTGGTAAATCGCCAATCCGCCTGCCACAAACGCGCTAACAACAGCCATTGGAAAGAGCCACCCACTGGCACGCGCTTCTCGAAACAGGCGGGGTTGGAAATTCATGGAATATATGCCGTGGTTAATTGAATTTCAATAGTTCCAGGATATCATTCAAGGCGGCCGTGAAAACCTCATCCATCACCGCATCGCTGGCTTTGTACGCCCCGCCGTAAACGCCATCACCCAAAGCCTGCCGCACCCGATCGGATGGCAGTACCTGGCTGGTTTCAAAAACCGGCTTTTCCCCTTCCGGCATGCCACTGGTACGCAGGAAGGGAAAGGCTTCCAGCCACGATGCATGGTAGGCAGCCAATCCGTGTGTCTGGGCAACCGCCTGTACTGAAGAAGACTTCCACCAGTTGTACCAGGAGAGTTTCATATCGCGCAGATCATTTGCCAGCTCACCCAGCGATACTTTAGCCGGATCATTCCCGCCGTGACCATTTACGATCAGGATGCGGCGAAAACCCTGATGATAGACTGACCTGACGATATCTTCAACTGCGTTTAGCAACGTTTGCACCCGAAAACTGATCGTGCCGGGAAAATCGATGAAATAGGAGGAGCAGCCAAAGTTCAAAGGCGGTGCCACGAGTACACCGGTGGCATCTGAAGCTGCCTCGGCAAGTTTCAAGGGTATCTTTACATCCGCTTCCAGGCTGATGTATCCATGCTGCTCGGTCGCCCCTAATACCAGCATGATGCGGTCTTCCTTCTTCAAGTATTGCTCCACTTCCATCCAATTCATTTCACCCAAATGCATTAGTCACCTCGTCAGGTCTATTTAGTTTTTCCCTAACTTCATTATAGTGGAAGAGAAAACGAACTGCCAGATGAAAAAAGGCAGCCAATGGCTGCCTTTGATGAAGTTGATCCGGGTTCAGATCACAATATTGACCAGCCTGCCTCTTACATAAACCACCTGGCGTGGTTCCCTACCCTCCAGCAACTTTTGCACTGCTTCGCTGGACAGCGCTTTACTGCGGGCATATTCTTCGTTGATATCAGCCGGGACGTTGATTCTGTCACGCACCTTGCCATTCACCTGGATGACAAGGGTAATCTCCTCGACCGCTGCTGCCGCCTCGTCCACGGCCGGCCACTGACTGGTATGTACCGAGTACGGTTTACCAATGTACTGCCAGATCTCCTCGGCAATGTGCGGTGTAACCGGAGCCAGCATCTGGGCATATTTTTCAACTGCTTCATCCCAGGCCGGGTGCCCGTAAACTTTGTCTTTCAATTTTGCCATCTCATTGGAAAGCTCCATCAGGCTGGAGATGATGGTGTTAAATTCAAATTGCTCAAAATCACGGGTGACAGAACGCAGTGTTTGATGTAGTTTTCTACGCAACATCTTAATATCAGCTTCTGCTGCCGGTCCAGCAGGAACGGGTTCCAGCAGATTGCTCCAAACACGGCGCAGCCAGCGCATCACTCCGTCGATGCCGCCGCTGCTCCATGGTCCACCCATATCCCAGCGGGCAAAAAACATGAGGAAAGCCCTGGTGGCATCCGCGCCGTACGACTGCACCAGGTTATCCGGCGCAACCACATTACCGCGGCTCTTCGACATCTTTTCGGAATCTTCTCCCAATACCATGCCCTGGTTGCGCAACTGCATCATTGGTTCGTTGCCTTCTGTAATCCCGATATCGCGCAGCGCTTTATGGAAGAAACGCGTATAGATGAGGTGCATGTTGGCGTGTTCAATCCCGCCAGTGTAAACATCCACCGGCATCCAGTAATCGTATTCCCGCGGATCGAATGGACCCTTGTCATAATCAGGGCTCAGATAACGCAGGTGATACCAGGAGGAGCACATAAAGGTATCCATGGTATCTGTTTCGCGTTCGGCAGGTGCTCCACAATGCGGACAATTGGTAAATCGCCAGGTCGGATGCAATTTCAACGGGGATTCCCCGGTGGGTTTCCATTCCACATCATCCGGCAGGGTAACCGGTAACTGATCTTCCGGAACTGGAACCGGTCCACAATGCGGACAGTAAACGATCGGGATGGGCGATCCCCAATATCGCTGACGGGAGATCAGCCAGTCGCGCAGGCGGTAATTGGTGGCGGCTTTACCCACACCCAAACCGGTTACATACTCCAATGCCTTCTGGAAAGATAAATTACCCGGCGTTCCGCTCATCGGTCCTGAGTTAACCATTGTTCCGTGAGCCGGCACTGCAGCGGCCATGTCCTCGCTATTCAGCATGGGTATGCCTTGCGGTTGAATAACGATACGTACCGGAAGCTGGAATGCCCGTGCAAATTCGAAATCCCTTTCGTCATGCGCCGGGACAGCCATGATCGCTCCGGTACCGTAGGTCATCAGTACGTAATCGGCGATCCAGACCGGGATCTTTTCACCGTTCACAGGATTGATGGCATACCCGCCGGTAAATTTGCCGGTTTTTTCCCTATCAGCGGATTCGCGTTGAATATCCGTCTGGCGGCTTGAATCGAGGATGTATTGATCCACCTCGGCCTTTTGCGCGGGAGTGGTCAGTTTTTCAACCAGCGGATGCTCGGGAGCCAGCACCATAAAGGTAACACCCCACAAGGTATCCGGTCGGGTGGTGAATACCTCGAGCTCATCCCCGGATTCTGTCATAAATTTAACCAGCGCCCCTTCAGACCTGCCGATCCAATTGGTTTGCAGGGTGCGCACACGGTCCGGCCAATCAAGCTCATCATAATTGATCAGCTCATCGGCATATTTCGTGGTGCGGAAAAACCACTGATCCAGGTCCTTCTTGATCACCGGGGTTCCGCAGCGTTCACAGTGACGATCATCTCCCCAAACCTGTTCACGGGCAAGGGTGGTATTGCAGGTGGGGCACCAATCCACTGGAGACATCTTACGGTAAGCCAGGCCATGCTTGAAAAACTGCAGAAAGAACCATTGCGTCCAGTGGTAGTATTTTTCATCAGAAGAGACCATCTCACGACGCCAATCGAACATCGCACCCATCGTGCGAAACTGCTGACGCATCCGTTCAATGTTGGCATAGGTCCACTTGCGGGGATGAATGTTATGCCGGATCGCCGCGTTCTCCGCGGGCAGCCCAAAAGCGTCAAAACCCATCGGGAACATCACGTTGTAACCGTTCATTCTTTTGTAACGGGCGCGGGCATCTGAAGGAGCGATGGCGTACCAATGCCCGATGTGCAGGTCACCGGATGGATAAGGCAGCATGGTAAGGGCATAGAATTTGGGACGGCTGTCGTCGATATCCGCGTGATACAAACCATCCTCTTCCCATTTTTTCTGCCACCTGGGTTCGATCTCGCCTGGATTGTAAATTGGTATTTGGTGTGCCATTTTTACTCCATGATGCTTAAAATAAAAATCCCTTGTCCCGGACAGGGACGAAGGAATCCTCCGCGGTACCACCCTGCTTGCCTGCAGTTGTTCGCAGACCGCTCAATAGCGCTAACGGGCTTACCCGTCACCGGCTATTTACTCACCGGTGAAGCTATCCTTGCGGATTTCAGGCGAGTTCAGTCTTTGTGTTCCGTCACACCTGTCGGGCTTCCACCTCACTCTCCCGGCTCGCTGTCGGATGACCTACTA
>CAYWVP010000038.1:0-13158 GCA_964461605.1 uncultured Anaerolinea sp. | reverse complement strand
CTCGAAAGCGGGCTCATCACTCCTGACCAGGCCGTTGAGGTGGGCATGAACGTCGGCACCCGGCTCGCGCAGAGCACCGGTACACGCTCCTCCATCACCCTCAAAAGCGTCAGCGGCGAAGGTGCACCGGTCGAGTTCGACATTCTGGCTTACATGGCGCCCGGCATGGCGTTGATGTTCCTCATGTTCACCGTCACCTACGGTGCGCGCTCCCTCCTGGTGGAGAACCGCCAGGGCACACTGGCGCGTTTGCTCATCTCCCCCACCACCACCACCGAAGTGCTGGGCGGCAAGGTAGTCGGCATCTTCCTCACCGCGCTTTTACAGCTGCTCATCCTCATCGGCGGTACCTCACTGCTTTTCCGCCTGCAATGGGGTGATCCGCTCGCCGTGTTGTTACTCGTCCTCTCCGCCGCCTTCGCCGCCACCGGCTGGGGCATGATCATCGCTGCCATCCTCAAGACTCCCGGCCAGATCGCCTCGGTCGGATCCGCCGTGATGCTCATCTTTGGCCTGCTGGGCGGCAGCTTCTTTGACATCACCGTGCTGCCCCGCTGGGTGCAGATGATCAGCCTGGTCTCCCCCAACGCGTGGGGCATTCGCGGCTTTATGAGACTTGCCAGCGGCGGCTCCCTCTCCAGCGTGATGGAACCCGTCATCGCTCTGCTCATCATGGGAGTGCTGCTCTTTGTTATCGCCGTCGTTTGGATCTCCAAACGCGGACTGGCGAGAAAGTGAGGACGCTGCCATGAAAAAGATCCTCGCCATTTTCATCAAAGACACCCTCCTGCGCTTCACCAGTCCTGTCGAGTGGGCATTCTTCCTCATCCTGCCCATTGTATTTACCTTCATCCTCGGCGGCGGCACCGGTTTTCAGAACCAGGACCCCCGCGTGTACTTCCACGTGGTCGACCAGGCCAATTCTCCCCTCTCCGTCTCCCTCGTCGCCGAACTGGAGAAGTCCACAGCGGTGCGTCCGGGCTTAGTAGAACTTGATAAAGCCGTCAAAGACTTCGAGGAGAACCAGGTCTCCGCGCTGCTCCTCATCCCCCCCGATTTCAACCTTGAAACCCTGCGCGCCGGCGAAGCAGCGGTGGAGCTGCGCCAGCAGCCCAATGATGTACGCGCTTTTGCCATCCAGCAGGGCGTGAATACCGCCCTCACCCGCGTCAGCAGCGCTGTGGATATCGCCGCTGCCAGCCTCAGCCAGGCGGAAGCCTTGCGCCCCTTCCCTTCAATTTCCGGGCGTCAGGTGTTCTTTGACGCTTCCCTGGAGGATGCCTACACGCAGATGGAAGCCGCGCCGCAGCGCATTTCCCAGGTGCAGGCCAGCACCGTGGATCCCATCGAGTACGACCCCAACGCCAACAGTGCCGCCGGGCAGATGATTACCTGGGTCTTCATCCCGCTCATCGGCTTATCCGCCATGTTCGCCATGGAACGTCAGCTCGGCACACTGCGCCGCGTGCTCGTCACCCCCACCAGCAAAGCCACCTTCATTGCCGGCACCGTGCTCGGACAGGTACTCACCGCGGTTGTACAGATGGCGCTCCTCATCGGCTTCGGCGCGCTCGTCCTCAAACTCCAATGGGGCAATGCCCCGGCTGCCACCGCGCTCATCGTCATCACTTCCGCCCTCGCCGCCGGCTCTCTCGGCACCATGCTCGGCACCTTCGTCAAGACTGAAGCGCAGGGTAACGGCCTCAGCATTATGATCGGCATGGTCATGGCCATGCTCGGCGGCTGCTGGTACCCCATCGAACTCTTCCCGGCATTCATGCGCACGGCTGCGCAAGCGCTGCCCACCTATTGGTCCATGCAGGGTATGCTGGATATTCTCGTGCGCGGTCAGGGTATCACGGGCGTTCTGCTCGAATCTGCTGTTCTCCTCGGCTTTGCCCTGGTATTTTATTTGATCGGCATACTGCGCTTCAAGTACGAATAAACCTTTGTACAGAAAACAGAACCGGCTGATGAGCCGGTTCTGTTTATTTGATCAATGTTGGTTCATGTCAGATATGGGTCACTTCAAAAGTGCTCTCGGCGATCTCGATGCTGTTAGCAACCAGTTTTTCAAGGAACTTGGGGCGCAGACCCGTGGGTTTGAGGTTGCCCTGCACCACCCCGTTGCGAATACCTGTCTGCTGGAACAGGAAAATATCCTGCATCACGATCGTATCGCTTTCCATCCCCTGAACCTCTGATACTTGTGTGACGCGTCGCGTTCCATCCTTCAAACGCTCCAGGTGGATGACCAGCTCAATGCTGGATGCCACCTGTTCGCGGATGGCTTTCAACGGCAATTCCATGCCTGCCATCAATACCATCGTCTCCACCCTGCGCAGCGCATCCCGTGGACTGTTCGCGTGCACGGTGGTCATTGATCCATCATGTCCGGTATTCATTGCCTGCAGCATATCCAGCGCCTCACCGCCGCGGCACTCCCCCACCACGATACGGTCAGGGCGCATACGCAGCGCGTTGATCACCAACTGGCGTATGGTGATCTCCCCCTTGCCTTCAATATTTGGCGGGCGTTTTTCCAGTCGCACCACATGCCGCTGTCTTAATTGAAGCTCCGCGGTGTCCTCAATCGTGATGACGCGTTCCTTTTCAGGAATGAAAGCGGAGAGCATGTTCAGAAATGTTGTCTTACCGGATCCTGTGCCGCCGGAGACGACCAGGTTAACGCGTGCTTCAACGCATGCTTTAAGAAAATTCGCCGTCTGTACGGTCATCGTGGTATTGGCGATCAGATCCTGCGCGGTGAATGGTCGCGTGGCAAACTTGCGGATGGTCAGAATTGGTCCATCCAATGACAGCGGCGGGATCGTCGCGTTCACGCGGTAGCCGTTGGGGAGGCGCGCATCCACCATGGGCGAGGTTTCGTCCACCCGCCTTCCAATCGGTGACACGATGCGGTCGATCACCCTTCGTAAATGCGTCTCATCCTCAAACTTAACATCCGTCGGTTCAATAATGCCAAATTTTTCCACGTAGATCTCATCGAAACCATTGACCATGATCTCAGTAATGTCTATGTCCTGTAACAGGGGTTCGATCGGTCCGTAACCAACAATATCCGCCGTCACCCACTCCAGTAATTGGTCACGGGTCGACTGGTTGTAAAGCAATTTTTCCTGTTCCAATACCAGGTAAAAACTCTCCTCGATCAAGGAACGTAGTTTGTCTGCATCGAGCATCAGGTCATTATTATTCGTATTGGAGAGCAGGTGCTTCTGCACCGCGTCACGAATGAGAAAGAAATCCTTTTCGAGTTCAGTCTTCCTGCTGTTCTTGTCACCAGTCATTGACTGTGGTTCTTTTTTCATTGCTGGTCGGTTGGTAAACATACAGCGCTCCTGGTAAAGGATAAAGATCAACGACTAATTGATGGTTGGTACTTGCAGTTCCCTGCCAAAGGTGATGGTCATGCTTTGCGGTAAATTGTTTGCTGCGATGATAGCCTCAGTCGTCGAGTTATACTCCGCAGCCAGGAATGGCAAAGTTGCCCCATCCGGTGCTTCCACGGTTTGCATGGAGTAAATTTGCTCAACAACCTGGCTGGCTTCCTGGTAAGCAGCGATAGCCGCTTCGAAGTTACCCTCCGTCATTTGGCTATTCCCGGCGTTTATCTTTGAGTACAGGTCCGTTGTGGACGGTACTTTATTTAAGGCATCGGCTTTGTTGAACGCGTACAGGTAATAAGAGCCGGCGTTCTCAAAATCCCCCATCCGTGCAATCGTATCACCCAACGCAATCTGCACCTGGAAAAGTTGCAGGACATTTTCGCTTTTGTCGAACGCCAGGATTTCCGCCTGCTCAAGATTGCTTCTCGCATCTTCATACAATCCCACTGAAAGGTACTGTTTGCCCAGTGAATAATAAGCCTCGTAGAGCAGCTGACTGGCGTTTCCGTTGGCATAACCCGGGTTGACACCAACGATCTGGGTCAGGTTCTTGATCGCCTGGCTCCAGTTCAATTCCAGCACGTTCTGGAAAGCTACCTGGTACAGCTGGGCGAATTTTAAGGCTTGTTGCAGCTCATTGTTTTTGGGATTAAGATTGACCGCCTTGTTCAAGTAGGATACTGCGCTCGATATGGAAGTGAATGTCTGGTTCCTTTCCTGAAGCAGTGCGGTGGCAGTCTGTGTGAACTTCAATTCCAGCAGGTTACTGCTCACTTCCTCCAGGTTACCGCGTTCGCTGGCAAAAGCCTTGCTCTGCGGGATCATTGCCACTGCCTTCCGGTAATATTGCTCCGCCAGCTGGATATCTTCCACTGAAGTGGAGCTGCTTTCCATCATGGCGATGATCCGCCGCAGGTAACTGTTCAGCAACTGTTCTTTCATCACTGAATCATTTATATCCGGGTCGAGGTTGAGCGCGGATTCGTAGGCAGTGATGGCATCCGTCCAATTCTGGACCTGGTAAGCCTCGTTACCCGCTGCCATAAACTCCTTTATCCGGATCCCGTTCTCAGCCTGTGTCATCAGCCTGCGAATATCCCACAATCCCGGGGTTTCCGTTTCGATCCTGCTCAGGATTTCCAGCGCCTCTGGGTGCTTCCCTTCCGCCAGCAGTCCTACCGCGTTTTTATAATTGGCTTCCATTTCAAGTAAATGATTGGTACGCTGCTCCAATTCCAACAGTCCCGGGTAAGCCGCATCAATGGACCGGATCTGCTCCACCAGGCTTAAGGCGACCGCGGGTTGGCCGGATTTCAGCAGGTTCTCCACCTGCTGCTCCAGGACAGAAGCTTTAGAGGAGGTGGTTTCCTTTGTCCGTTCTGCCTGTAGTTGGCTCAACACAAAATAGGATCCGGCAAAGATCAACAGCACAATGATGATGCTGAAGATCGTAAACGCACTTAATTTGAGGGTTTTCTTTGTTTTTTGCTTTTTCTCAGCCGCAATATACTTGTGCTCCATCGACCTTAACGAAAGTTGAAGGTCAAGATCCTTCTTGAATTCGTCCAGCCGCGGGTGATCCGGATACCTCTCGATTAAAACGTTAATCAATTGATGGCAAACGTCAAAATTAGCATGCTGATAATTATCCATCAGCGAGAGGTAATCAGGGTCTCCATACAATCCCTCACCGTCATACTGTCCGGTGTCAGTTATGTAGGCATCCTTTCCTAACGCTTCATTGTCTGCTGGTTGATCGATCATATCCTCTCATTCCACTACTTCAATTTAGAAAATATTCAATAATCTCGGGAAGGCTGGCGCCAGAATGACGATAATGATCGCCGGGAAGATGAACAATGCTAAAGGAATGATCATCTTTGCCGGCAACTTGTTGGCGATCTCGCGGGCGCGGTATTGTCTCATCACCCGCATCTGCAGCGCCTGGCTGTGCAGCACATCAGCATAACTCATCCCCATTTTTTCCGCCTGGATGATGATGGTAATAAAGTTGGTCAGATCATCCACATCAAGGCGGTTGCTCATATTATTCAACGCGGTTGCCCGCGATACCCCCATTTCCATCTCGTGAATGGTTCTCTTTAATTCAGTTCCCAGGTCGGTTTCCCAGTAATCGCTGATCTTTTGCAGTGACTGATCAAAACCCAACCCCGCCGCCGCGCACACCGAGAGCATGTCCAGCGCATCCGGCAGTCCGCGCTGGATCTCGCTTTGCCTCGCTCTAACCTTGGAATTCAACCACGAAGTGGGTAACAGGTAACAAATGACTATTATTAGTACCGCCATGAACCCTTTTGTCAGCGATAGATTCTGCACGTCCCTCACGATCAGAAAGGCAATAAATATGCCCGCTGCCAGCAGCAGAAAACGGATCGCGTAAAACTGCCCGGCGTGCATCCCGCCCGGGTAACCGGCAATTCCCAGCCGGTGCTCCAGGTAGTCGGTTGTTTTCTGCGGAGTGAATCTCCCCAGGAATTTCAAAACGGACTTGCCCCAACTGCCGATCGTCCGGCTTGCCAGTGAACCGCTGGTCTCTCTCAGGAAGATGCGCCGGCTGCGCTTAACCGGTTCTTCCTTTTCGCGCGTCACGTATTGCTCCAGGCGGTTGGCGATCTTAGAACCGCGCTTTTGCCAGCTGGTAAGTCCGTAGATCGTCAGGGTCACCCCCAGGATCAATACCACTGCCCCGATCAGCAAAAGCAGGATGGTCGTGTCGATAGTTTGGAAGTTCATCTCCTGCCCGCTCCTTATACCCGGATGCGCACTAATCGTCTGATCAGGATATTTCCGATGATCACCCCGATCAAAGCAAAAACAAACGCAACTTGCGTGAACAACTCCGTCTTAACCGGTTCAAAGTACTCCGGGTTGATCAGGAAAACAGCCACACCTGTGATGAAAGGCATCAGACTGAGGAAGTTGCCCACGAACCGCGCGTAAGCCGTCAACGACCTGATCTCACCAAACAGGTGCAACCGGTCGCGGATGGTACTGATCGTAGACTCAAGGACCGTCGAAAGGTTTCCCCCAACCTGGCTGTTGATGATGATCGCGGTAACCACGATCTGCAGATCATCATTTTCCATGCGCTCTGAAAGATTCAATAACGCCTGCTCCAGGGGAATACCGAAACGAACCTCGCGCAACACCCGTCCGTATTCGGCAGAGGATGGATCATTGACCTGTTCCACCATCATGTCCAACGCCTGCATCAAACTGTATCCGGCTTGAACCGCCCCCTTGATCATGATCAATACATCCAACAATTGTTCATGAAACTTGCGCTGACGCCGCACGATCGCCTGGTCAAGCATGATCGGTGGTATCAGCAGCGCAATGCCGCCAAGGAAGATACCTCCCAGGATGTTGCTCGTCACCAGCCACCCCAGCGCCAGGCCAAAAACTGTGGCCAGGATGCGCACCAGGATGAATTCGGTATCCGAAATTTCCCAATACGCACTTGAGATCTTCAGCTGGAGTTTTTCTGAGGACAGTACCCCCAGATATTCATTGATCCATTTTCGGAAACGGCCCAGGTTCTCATCGGATACAACCCTGCGCTCAACTGTCGACTGCCCGGTCGTATCAGCCTCACCAGTCTGTACATAATCCAGAATCCTGCCCCTGATCGAAGTGGCAGAACGCAAACGCAGCAGGGCTACGGCGGTGAAGACCAGACCGATCGCGCAAAATATGACGACGATGAACAAAACGGTAGTGGTCAGGTCAGCGATCAATGCTTATCTCTCTTCATTATCCGAGTTTTGACGACTTCTTTAGTATTTCTGTACTCTCGCTTTTCATCGCTGCCAGGTACTCAGTATTCATGTCCTGGATCTGTGTCACCAGTCCTTTAGCAATCTCTTCGTATGCTTTCGCAATGGGGTGGCGCGGATTCTTCAAAATGATCGGGATTCCTTCATTCAGGCAGCTCAAAGCCAGGTTTTCATCCGCCGGAATCCTGCCGAAGATCTTCATGTTCAGAATTTTTTCAATTTCCTCGCGCTTCACATCCGCTTTGCGTCCGATCAGGTTCAGGATCAGTAGAGTTTTCTCCGCCGGATAAGAGAGCGTCTTGGTCACATCCATAAATTGCCGAACATCCCGCAGGGATGCCAGGTCTGGGTTCAGTACCAGCAGGATCTTCTCTGACAGGTCCATGTAGGTGACAGTGTTTTCATTCAGATGATTCCCGCCATCTACAATGATATTAGGAAACACCTGCTGTAAGGATTGCACCACTTTACAAAGGTCTTCAGGCCGGATTCCTTGCGCTTCGGTGATCGAGTTGGGGCTCGGCAGCACGTAAACCCCCGAAATATGCCTTACCACGACCTGTTTGACCATTCGTTGGTCAAGCGTGCCGGCGTGGGTGATCAGGTCAGTGATCGAATTGCCGGTGCGCAGGTTCAGGCAGAGAGATACATGTCCAAACAGGTGCTTTCCGTCAATGATCAACACATCCTCTTTTAACTGCTTTTGCAGCGTGATAGCCAGGTTCACCGCAATCGTTGTCGAACCCGCACCCCCTTTGGGGCTGAACACGGTAAAGGTATTTTTGGGCTTGGACACCGATTCCTGAACCGCTGCCGGCATCGGGAATGTCTGGCTGCGTTCCATCAGCTCGACCACCCGCTTGATCGTGTTGACCAGGTGGTTGGTTTTATACGGGTAGATCAGGAAGGCCCTTGCGCCTGAAAGGATCACCCGTTCCGAATTAACCATTTCCTGCTCCGGCAGGATTACCACCACCGCACACATCGGGTAATTGGTCGCGATCCGGTCTACCAGCTCAAAAAAGTCATGCGGTTGGAATCCATACTCAAGAAGTACGATATCCGGTTGTGTCTCAGCGATGGATTGCAGTAAATTCGCGGGTTCTACATTTTTATCGATCAGGTAAAAATCATCCTCCTGCCTCAACGTGGCACGGGTATCTGTGAGAATGGCATCGTTCTTGGAAACCAGAAGGATGGTCGTTTGAGCCGACTTTGCTGTCATTCATTAACCTTTCCGTTGCTTAGGGTAGGATCTCGAGACCGTAGAGCTCAATGATGTACTCCTCAGTGACCGGTGTCAGATCGAATTGAGCGGTGCTGGTTGGGTTTCTGAGGACGATGTCAAAGATCGCCTCGGTATCTTTTAGATGTTTCAGTACCAGCGCGTCCTGCGGATCCAGTGCTAACAGGTACGCCCGGATCCTTGTTTCAACCGGTGCGTTCGGATCTTCTTGCGCCTGACCCTGCAGTGGTGTGGTGTTCCCCTCGGCATCAATGATCTCGAGAACAATCGCAGTAACGCTCACGCGCTGAAATGAATCCACGGTGAACGTGCGCATTTCCGGTTCTACCGGTTCACCGGTGGTGGTTACCTGCTGGTCCCCCACCGTTTTTACTTCCTGCTCAAACGTTGCGAAGATATCTACAATGTCCCCGCGTTGGATCATATTTTCCCGGCTCATCAGGTCATCCGCGGGGAACGCCAGCAGCACGTGGTCTTCGCTCAATATGAAGCTGAGGTCATTGGCGTTGTTGGTCGGGTCCGCCAGGTTGTGGCTCAACACCATTTCTCCCTGCACCAGGTCGGTTTTTATGATCTTTCCAACCGCGTCCTCTATTTTTGCTAATGCGTTGCGTGGGGCAACCTCCACCGGCACGCTGGCTGTGGTCAGGTCCGCGCTGGTCAGCGCGTCTCCCAGCGCCAGGTCGCGGGTCACCACCACTACATCCGTTTTGACGACATCCGCTTCTTCTCCAGCGGGCGAGCGTTCTGCCTGCGTGCGCTGGATGAGCAGGATGCTGGCGAATACGCCGATCGCTATGAGTGCCAGTCCGGCCAGGACGATGAATACCGCTTTGGATTTATTGGACAATGAGAACCTCCGTTAAACAAAGAATAAGGTCATCGGGTCAAAGACGTTGAACAATTTCCCAAATTCAACGAACATTGATTCGTAAAATCCAGTGGAAATTCGTAACCTTCAATAAAAAATCCTTCTACACTCGGCGTGTTATCTTTTATTATGTCTTTTCCCTTGTTCGAATTGTTGAGGGATTGTGCCCATTTAAAACCAGGACAATCATCCTGTTTTGATGTATGGACGCATGAAATGTAAAAAGCATCGAAAGAAACGATGTGGAATTTTGGTTTTGCACCGGCTTCATCGATATCACCACTAGCAGGAACTGGTTCCCATGGGTTAGCGTGAGCTGCACTCATACAGGCGATGTTGGTTGTGGGATTCTTATCCTGGCAGATCTGATTAAAAACCGGGATCAATACTACTTCTCCCTGACGATATTGTTCAATATCTTCGTATACAGGGGTTGTGGTCCCCGGCTCACCACTCAACCAGGTGTGTATGGAAAGTGGAAAATTGATCGGGTTTTTAATCCAAGATCTCAAATCCGAGGTACCTCCACCACCATTATTGAGGTCTAACCAGCCGCGGTTACCGCCACCTTCTATGTCCATCCGACCGTCGCCATTCAGGTCGCAGGTAAGAGCTGTAATATACAATGGGTCCGCCTCACACTCAGCTTGTGTGGCATATTTCGCACAAATATCCTCTTTACATATCAATTCTATGTAATCGCTATCGTTCTTAGGGTCATTCTTGATGGGAAGCTTGTCCATAACGATATAAATTTGTGAAGGTGGTAATGGTGGCGTACCATTATTTACAAGACTGTCATTATTATCGCCCCCACGCCAGTATTCTGTTCCGTCAATATTAATGCTGGAGACCTTGTTCTCAACCAATGGACCCAACTCAGTATCCCAGTCCAACGTTTGCATCTTACAGCCCAGTTCAGCCTCGTACGTTCCACCACCAATTGGAGGTCGGCATGACCAGGCGATGGGCATTAAATAGTTGCCCTTCGGAGAAAAGCAACCTGCTTCTGCTTCTGCACCAGTATTTAGCTCAGTCTGGTTAAATATCCTCGCAAACCAGGATTGTTGATTTTTCTCAGTGACGACATTCATGATTTTGCCTGAAGCTGTTGCTACGGCTGAAGTGATATTATTCTCTAATGCGACCGATTCTGCAACTTCTTCAGCGACCGAAACTGGTTTACCTAGGCATAGTTGCTGGGCACCAGCCAGGGCACCTGCATCCGCTGCGGCTTGCGCCGTACGCCTGTTCGACATGAGCCCGCCACCATCCAGGATGAGAGCGATCATGCCAATAATCGCAAATAACATCAGTACGACAAGAGGAATTACCTGGCCTTTTTCAAGTTTTTTCATAAAGGAGTACCTTTTCATTTGATCATCTCCTGATCACGGCTGCGCAATCGGTGCCATTAACATTTCAGAACTGACATTAAGTTGAATATCTCCCAATAAAGTAATCCCGGGTGTTATTGGTTCGAATAAGTAATCGATACTAATCCTTATTCTTTGATCCCTTGGATCATCAACATCAGCGATATGTTCAATCTTAATCAGACCATCAGTAAGTTCTGGTAAATTATAAAAATGATCAACAACTGCATTACAGATACTTATGTTTGCTGGAGAAACAGCATCATCACATAAAAGGGGGTAAGTTTCCAAATACCCGCCTGTGCAACTAGATCGGTAATCGCAATCCGGTTGTACAATTGCCAATCGTGTTCCCTCCCTTACGGCAGTATTTAGCGTGGAATAGTAAAGTATCGCGCGTCCAAGATCAAACAACGCCAGCACAAGGAAGATTAACAATGGGAACAATAGTGCAAATTCAACTAATGTCTGACCTGATTGTTTATTCATGTTTTTCATTGAACAACCATCTTGACTGTGGAACTAATAGGAAAGTCGCCATGGGTCGCGGTTATATGGAAAACATCACCCAGAAAGCCAAGGACCAGAAAATCGGTCACTGTTGTACTGGCACTAACAGAAGCAATCTCCTCTGGCGAAAAACATGAACCACCGCAGAGTTCATTTTCTATCGTAACAATCAGGGGTGTATTAATTCCTGAGTTGGTGGCCTCATTCTCTGCCGCTAATTTTGCCTTAAGGAAACATGTGGTTGTCGCTTTGTTTCCTCCGCACTTCGTTGTAACGTAATATGCCCCCTCGCGTGCAGCGTTGGTGAGGATGGTCTTGGTATAAAACAGTCGCCCATATTCCAAAGCACCAATGATCAACACCAACAGGATTGGAAATATCAACACTAACTCGACCAATGCCTGAGCTGTCAACCCCATTTTTCGATTATCTTTGATCATTCTCAACCTATAAGTGCTTAAAGATTTTTTACCCCCTACCACCAGTGATCACTTGGGACCGAGTGGCAAATATGCAGCGATGTTGGTGCGAACAGTGATCCCTCCTGGAGGGGATGCTCAAAAAAACTTAATAATATTGTAAGAACATTTTACTCTTTTTACATGGACTTTTCAACTAAAAAATGCTACAAAAGTAGTGCAGTTACATTACAGTTTCCAGAAAGAAGTTGTCATTATGCCCTCCACCATCTCTACTGCCCTCTCGCGTGAAAGCATTGAATATGTCACCCTGCTCGCCCACACTGCCGAAGCTGCCGAGTGGGACAACCGTACCCACTTGCTTCACATCAAGGGTTACACCTACACCATCTTCTGCGCCCTCGGGTTGGCGCCGGCCGAGGCAGGGCTGCTCGCGCTTGCCTGCGTACTGCACGACGTGGGCAAAGCCGCCACGCCCGACGACCTGCTGAAGCGCGTTGGGCAGTACACCCCGGCTGAGTGGCAGGTGATGGAGCAGCACACCATCGCCGGTGAGAAGATGCTGCGCGACGCGTCCTCCCCTGTGCTGCGTGCCGGAGCCGTGGTAGCCCTCAGCCACCACGAGCGCTGGGACGGCAACGGCTACCCCTCCAAACTTGCCGGCGAAGCCATCCCCCTCAGCGGACGGGTCTGCGCGGTGGCCGATGTCTTCGACGCCCTCACCACCCGCCGCTTGTACAAGGAGCCCATCAACATCATCGATGCCACCAACCTCATCCGGCGCTCCAGTAATACCCTTTTCGATCCCGAAGTGGTGCAGGTCTTCCTCAACTCCCAGGACGAGATCCTCAAGATATTCAAATCCCGCGGGGATTGACCTCCGCGGGATTCCAAATTCACATTCCGACATCCTTATTTCGGCGGAAAATTGAAGTATTTGGCCGTGATTTGGTCGGCGTAGGTCACACCGCGCACGCACAGCTCATCGCTCGCGGCCGCTTTGATGTCGCTCCACTTCACCGGACCGTTCGTGCGCTTGAACGCGCTTGCCACCGCATCGAACACGCACTCTGAGCCCGAATTGTAGTTCATCAGCGTCAGCTTCCAGATCGTCGGGTAATCCACCACCATGCCGGAGTACCAGCCCGTGGCGTTGAACACCAGCTGCTGCGTCTGGAAGCAGAACCCCAGCACAGTCTCCGCGAGAATATCGATACTGCGCTCGGCTTTGGGCAGGTCGATGCCGTAATCACAGGTGATGCAGGTGGATACCAGCGACGCCAGGATCTGCTCCGCTGCCGGCACGCTCAGTTCACAGTTGATCGGTGAGGTGTCGCTGCACACCTTCGCGCGCAGGTCCGCGTTCCACTGCAGGGCGTTGCGCATGCCGATATTGGTGATGTGCCCAAAACCGTAGTGCGTCTGCATGTGCAGGGTCGGCCAGAACTGCGACTCGGTGCGGATCATCATCTTCAGCAGCACCGGCGGTACCCCCACGGTCTCCCACTGGTCGAGAATGGGCTGGTTCA
>CAYWVP010000037.1:11582-13196 GCA_964461605.1 uncultured Anaerolinea sp. | reverse complement strand
GCATTGAACCCGTTGAAAGAGTACGTACGCTTTCCAAGGCAGTTGACCGCCTGCTCGACCTGGTTGAAGCCAGGATAGCCAATGAATCGGGGCCGATTCGACTCTGTGCTGTACATGCCAATGCACCCGATGATGGGAATGCATTATTGGAAAAAGCGGTAAAGCGTTTTCCGAATTCCCTGGTAACCGATACCGTTTTGAGCACTGTCAGCCCTGTGCTGGGAACACACGCCGGCCCCGGTGCGCTGGGACTTGCTTTCATGCACAGCATGTAAAGTTTTGGAATAGTTGATAACCTCCCGGACGAAATCCGGGAGGTTTTTTATTAAAATTGCCTGATGGTAAAATAAGTTCAGAAAGGAAAACAAAAATGAAGAATTTCCCCCAAGTCGGTGTACAAATCCCTACAACCTACCTGCCGGTAAAGGATATCAACCCCTCAAAATGGGCTGTGATCGCTTGCGATCAATTTACTTCTCAACCGGAATACTGGGAAAAAGTCTCTGAACTTGTGGGTGAATCACCTTCCACCCTGCACCTCACGCTGCCTGAAGTATTGCTCGGTACACCCGAAGAACAGGAACGTGTTCACTCGATCAATGCAAGAATGCAGCAATACCTTACCGACGGACTTCTCTCACCCGTCAACCGCATCATTTACGTTGAGCGCTGTGTGGACGGAAAAACCCGCCGCGGGTTGATGCTCGCACTCGATCTTGAGAAGTATGACTTTTCCCGCGGTTCACAGAGCCTGGTTAGAGCAACCGAAGGTACGATTCTCGACCGCCTCCCTCCCCGTATGCGCATCCGCAAAGACGCCCCGTTGGAACTTCCTCACATCCTGGTTTTGATCGATGATCCGAAGGACCGCGTGATCGGTACGATCTCGGAAAAAAAGGACGAACTACCCGTCATTTATGATTTTGATCTGATGATGAACAGCGGTCACCTCACCGGAAGACTGGTCGACGATGACACGCTTGAAAACGGCGTGATTCACAACCTGGAATTGCTATCCCGCCCGGATGTGTTCTATCCAAAGTACAAGGTGAACCCCGACAACGGAATCTTGCTCTTTGCTGTGGGTGATGGCAACCACTCGCTAGCCACAGCCAAGGCCATCTGGGAGGAGTTGAAGCCCTCGGTTGGAATGGATCACCCGGCGCGGTACGCGCTGGTAGAGATCGAGAACATCCACGATGACGGATTGGCATTTGAACCCATTCATCGCGTACTCTTCAATACTAAATTGGATGTCAAGCAGGCACTTTACGATCACTTCGGTAGCAACCTGACATTTGAGAAAGTAAACGGTCAGGACGATTTGATCACGAAAGTGAAGACGGAAGTAAAAGGGTCACACCGCTTTGGGCTGGTAAAGGCAAACGAGTTGTTATTGGGAATCATCAACCAACCGATTGCCAATCTGGCTGTCGGCAGCCTGCAACCCATCCTTGATAGATACATGAAGGAAGGCAATGCCACTTCGATCGACTATGTGCACGGCGATGAAGCTGTTTTTACGCTTGGCAGGCAAGCGGAAAATGCAGGGATCTATCTTCCCGCGATGCCCAAGGACGAGCTGTTCCGCACAGTGTTGCTGGATGGTGCCCT
>CAYWVP010000037.1:0-11482 GCA_964461605.1 uncultured Anaerolinea sp. | reverse complement strand
ATTGAGCTGAAAGACCTGCACAGCATCACCTCACAAGCGTATAAAGCCCCATCTCCATTCCTGGATGACGGTCACCCGGCTGTCGACCTGGCTTTCTTTACATTCGAAGGACTTCCTTCGATGCTCGGTCATCCTGTGCAAGCCATACTTCCTGGAAAAGTGGTGATGGTCGTAGATGACCGTTTTCCGTACGGACACATGATCCTGATCGAAACCCCAATGGAAATGCTCCCGGATGGTATTCTCCCCCCCGGTGTTCTTCCGACCCCCATTCCCGCGGATAATATCGCATTATTCGATCCATGTGCACAGAATCCCCTGTTCGAGGATATGCCATCCATCCAGATGGATGTGCAACACCGATCGATATACTCACTTTATTCTCACCTGAAGGACAAACCTGCATTTGACGTCGGAGATATGGTGACTTGTGGTCAAACCGTTGGCACTGTGGGAATCACAGGCAACTCCGTTGCAGAACACCTTCACCTCGAGATCAGGATTGGGCCATCAGCAGCGCTATTTGACACTTTTGCAATGTACCAGCCGGATGTAACAGCGGAAGAAAGGTACAATTATTGCATCTGGTCTACATCAGGGAGATTTCAAGCGATCGATCCTGCTCGATTATGGGAAGATCAGTCCTGAAGTAGCGCGCTCCCAATTAGACCATCAGGATAGTCAATGAAGCAAACCCAAGGCTGGATAGTCCGGCTGTTTACATTACAGATTTTTTTGCTATTAACAGCAGGGGTCATTTCTGGTTGCGCCAATACCACCGAACCCACAGTTGAGCCAGGCGTTGAAACAATTGTGACTGATCAACCAGTTGCCACACCTACCAATCCCCTCCCCACATCACAGCCGCAAACCCCTTCAACGACCCTGATCCCTGGTGAAAATGACCCGGCTCAGATAGCAGCTTCCGGATTAATGGTTCTTGCGATGGGAGATGGCAGGTACCAGCATCTTTTTGCTTATCATCCAGTCTACTTTCCGTTGACGAGGATCACTACTGGTGACTATGATTTCAACGATCCCGCCATCAACCGTGACGGCACCCGAATCGCATATTGCGACACCAGTTCAGGAAAATGGAACCTTGCCGTACTAAACCTGGTTGACAATTCCACAGTCCAGGTAACGAGTAGTGGTACATACGCCTGCGCACCCAGCTGGTCACCTGACGGACAATGGCTGGCGTACGAGAGCGTGTCGGATGGCAAATTGGATATTTATCTTCAATCAGTATCCGATCTTGCCAGTCCAGCAGTGCGATTGACCGATGCGCTGGGGAATAATTTTGACCCGGCATGGTCACCGGGCGGCAGGGAGATCGCATTTGTATCTGACCGCAACGGCCGCCAGGAGATCTGGCTCGCCGACCTGGATGCCGTCACTGACCGTCTGACCATCTTGAAAGCATCTGATGAAGCTGACTATTCTCACCCTCGCTGGTCCTCCGATGGATCCACATTACTGTGGCAAAAAACCTCTGACGCGGCAGTGATCGAAAAACTGAATCGCTCAGTCGAAGGTTCACGGCCGGTTTCGATTGGCACTGGTTCCATGCCAACCTGGGGCACAAATAATCAAGGTGTGGTGGCGGTTTTATATACTCCGAATGGTTATGAACTCGTTTCATACCGCAAAGATCCCACTCGTGCGCTCTTTCCTTCAATTCAACTACCAGACCGTGTCACGGCTTTAACCTGGCAATCGGGCAGATTTGTTGAAAACCTGGACAAGTACCTGGCAACAATTGATCTCCCCGCACCCGCAGCGTTGATTGATTCAGAAGAGATTGGATCTGCAACTGGATTAATGGATCTTATCTACATGGATGGTGTCGAAGCCCCGGAGCCGTACCTGTCAGATGCGGTTAACAACAACTTTTCCAGCATGCGCAGCGTGCTGGAAAGTGAACTGGGATGGGATTTCCTGGGAATACTGGAAAATGCATCACTCTCCCTGCCGAATGAATCCCAAGCAGAATCCAACCTGAACTGGCTTTACACCGGCAGAGCAATCGCCGCCAACCTGGCACCATTGGATGCCGGCTGGTTGGTGGTCAGCCGGGAGGATTTCAACGGGCGGACGTATTGGCGTGTGTGGTTGAAATGCCGGGAACAGGATGGTACGTGCGGGGCACCAATAAGAATGCCGATTTGGGATTTCAATTCCCGAGCCAATGGTGACAATGCAGCGTTTGAGAATGGCGGTAGAATCAGCGCTCCTCCGGGTGGTTACTGGTTCGATTTCACTTCGTTCGCGTTGAGGTTCGGCTGGGATCGATTGCCGGCTGAGTCCAATTGGAGAAGTTACTTCCCGTCTACACAATTGAACCTGTTCGTTCACAGTGACGGGCTCTCCTGGCGGGAAGCGATGAATGAAAGGTATTCAGCTGAGACGATCGAGAGTTTGTGGCCATGAAATCATTCCTAAAGTTCGCCAGTGTTAAATTCACGATCGTGCTACTGATCGTTACGATAGCCATGACGCTATCCAACAAAATGGTTTTTGCCTGGTCGCCAGATACCAGGAAGACCGGGCAGACGAATGCGTCCCCTCCACTTGAGGCTCAACCAGATGTGACCGGAGAAGGTAAGAACTCTTCCGGTTACGTACTGCATTATGATGCCCCCCTGGCCCTATCACAGCATGATCATTTTCTTCTGAAATATCCGTTAAACCTCGAGTACGTTTTCTGGACAACTGCCGATTACCGTTATGGATACCGGGTGAAGGAATTTGGAAATTTGCACACAGGCCTGGATATTCCAGCAGTGGAGGGCACGCCAGTAATGGCATCGGGTGAAGGCAAGGTTGTGTTCGCCGGTTACGGGCTGCTGTACGGAGCAGGGAATAAGAAAGACCCTTATGGGATCGCGATCAAGATCAAACACACAGGTAGTTATGAAGGTCAGACGATCTACACTGTATACACGCATTTGGCAAATACAATGGTAAAGGTCGGCGACGCGGTGGAGACCGGCCAGACTATTGGCACAGTGGGATTGACTGGAAATACCAGCGGTCCACATTTACACTACGAAGTACGGATCCTCACCGATGAGGGACAATTCAACCAAAACCCGGAACTGTGGTTAACCCCGCCATTGGAACATGGCATACTGGCAGGCAGGATCATCAATCAAGCCGGTTACCCGTTGAATGGTTGGAAGTTCATCCTGACCTCCCTGGAAAGCGGCAGGGATTGGGTGATCAGCGCTTATGATCCTGACGTCCTCACCTATCATTCAAATGACTCTTATTACCAGGAGAATTACGCCCTAAGCGATCTGCCGGCAGGTTCCTACCAGGTTTCCATGTGGTACAACTACAAACATTACACGTCCATCATCGAGATCAACCCGGGTACCGTCAATTATGTGAACTTTGAAGGCACAAAAGGGTTCGTTAGAGGGGTTCCACCTGGTAATTTGGATACTGACTTTCTGAACTAAGCCCAGCCCATTCCTCAAAGCGATACTTGACAACCTCCCCAACTTGACTGACAATTGGGCGGGTACGCTAGTATCCTGGAGGAAGCAAGCTAATGAAACAGAATAACAGCAAGTTGATCACATTTTCCATACTGATAAGCGCGCTGGTGCTCTCAGCATGCGGTGCGAAAGCGACAGCTGATCCAAACCAGAAGATGACCGAGATCGCAGCAACCGTTCAGGCTCAATTAACTCAATCTGCTCCGATCATCCCGACGAACACCAACACTCCCGTTGCACCCACAGAGACGCTGACCATTACGCCTGCTGCACCAACGAAGACTCCTGAAGGAGCAGCAGGAACATCAACAATGGTTGTGATCCCTTCACAACCCAGCGGCACCTCAGATGATGACGCGAATTTCGTTTCTGATGTGACCATCCCTGATGGCTCGACCCTGAAACCCGGAGAACAATTCACAAAAACATGGCGTTTTCAAAACATCGGGAAAACCACCTGGACTACCGATTATGCCATCCAGTATCTTGAAGGCAATTTGATGGGCAAAGACAGCGCGCTAACCTTCAAACTCGCCAAAAACGTAGCACCAGGTGAATATGGAGATGTAAGTGTAGCCTTTACAGCCCCGTTGGAGCCGGGTGTTTACAGCAGTTACTGGAAGTTGCTCAGCGTTGACGGTTATTACTTTGGCGATGTGGTGAGTGTGACGATTAAGGTTGGCACTCCCACTCCGACCATACCCGGCCTGACTGCCACCCCTGTACCAACAGCCACCAAGAAGCCTAAAACTGCAACTCCAACCGTTGTGACACCGACCGAAGAACCAACAGCAGAACCTACAGTAGAACCGACCGCAGATCCATCCTGATCATGATGCATTGATCATGGTAAAAGGATCCATAGAAAATGAGATAAAAGCCAGGGCAGCCAGCCTTGGCTTTCCTTTATGCGGAATTACCTCGCCTGATCCTCCCACGGGATATCCTCGATACCTGGAATGGCTCGCCATGCAGCATCACGCCGGGATGGCTTATCTGGAGTCTGCGTATCACAAAGAGATGCGTCAGGATCCTGCTCGCCTATTTCCCGGTTTAAGATCGATCATCGTACTCGGTTTCCCCTACACACTCCCTTCACCCGGCCAAATAGCGCAAAATGGCCGGGGTATTATCTCCGGTTACGCTGCAGCAGAGGATTATCATCTGCGAATTCCACGGTTATTGCAACCGCTGATCGATTTTCTGGCTGAATCTTTCAAAATGAATACTCTCCCGCGGGTATTCACGGATAGCGCTCCGATCCTTGAGCGCGAATTGGCACAACGGGCAGGGCTCGGTTGGATCGGCAGAAACGGATGCCTGATCTCCCCAAAATGGGGTTCCTCTTTCCTTTTGGCTGAGGTTTTTACAGATACCCCGTTGAATCCTGATATACCGCTTGAAACTGATTTCTGCGGAACATGTCGCAGGTGTATTGACGCCTGCCCCACCGGGTGTATTCTCCCCAACCGCACGATAGACGCCAATGATTGCATTAGCTACCACAGCATTGAGAATCGCAAAATGATCCCTGAAGCGATCATGGAGAGGTTTACGAACCTGCTTTTTGGATGTGATATCTGCCAGTCAGTCTGTCCCTGGAATCGGTTATCAACCAAGGAGCAGAACACCCAGGAAATGAGTAATTTGCTGACCTTGGATCAGATGGAGTCAATATTATTGATGGATGAATCAGCCTTCAATGACCGATTCGGGAGTACTCCAGTTTCACGCGTCAGGATTAATGGGCTTAAGCGGAATATATTGATCTATTTAGGGAACACAGGCCTAACGTTCACTTTGGACATGATCAGGAATCTCCTCGCGACCGAATCCGATCCCGTGCTGCAATTTACTGCCAGGTGGGCTTTAGGGAAAATTAGCGGTAAATAAAAAGATCCCCTCCAAAATTAGAAGGGATCTTAGGTGTTTTCCTACGACGATCAGGGAGTTGCGGTCACCGCCGGGGTGGCGGTCACCGGGGGAGTAACCAGTACACCAGCCAAAGTACTCGTGGGAGCGACTGTTGGGGTTGGAGTCACCAAATTGATGCGGATCTTGATCATCTGACCGGCAAAAATGGTATTCTCATCTTCAATGTTGTTGACGTCCATGATGTCTTCGACCGTGCTGTTGAAGCGTGTAGCGAGGTCAGCCAGGGTTTCACCAGAGAGGATCATGTAATCGATCTCATAACCACGTGGAAGACCGGTTGGCAACGGGGTTGGTGTGGGTAACGCCTGACCGGGTGCCGGGATAAGGATCTGCATGCCCGGTTGAATTGGACAGGTACCCGGTGCAAAATTGTTGATGGCCAGGAGAACAAGCAAATCCACTTCAAAGGCTGAAGCCAAAGACCAACAGTCATCGTTTTGCAGAACCGTGTAATACTGCGGACCGGTCGCGGTGGCGGTTAGTGTGGGGGTCGGAGTCAATGTTTCCGTTGGAGTAATGGTGGGTGTGGGCGAAGGAACCGTTGCGGTCGGGGTAAAAGTCGCTGTGGGTGTGGGAGTTTTTGTCGCAAAGACGGATTTAAATAGATTCCCTCCTCCTGTCGCTGCACTGATGATCAGCAGGATCCCAACCAGGGCAAGTATTCCAGCCAGTCCACCAAGGATATAAGGCATAAAACGCTGCCTCTTGGCATATTTATTGATCACATCTTGAGGATTATCTTTTTGTTCCATGTCAGTCCTATTATGTTCAAGAAAATCGAATCTTTAGAATTGGTATATTTATTGGCTCTGTAATTGAGCGATTTTTTTCATGATACCACAATTTTCTGGGTTAATTTACACAACAAAATATCCATAAAAACGCACGTGATATAATAATCAATACGGATAAGTTCATAGTTACACGCGGAGAGGAAAATGGAGATTACAACTTCCCAATTCAAGCATTGTGATGTGATTAAGGTGACAGGTAGAATTGACAGCGCTACCGCACCCCAACTGGCCGAAGCAATCGCCAAGATCAACGACCAGGGTCGCTATAAACTCGTGATGGATTTCGCTGATGTCAGTTTTATTTCCAGTGCTGGACTGCGTGTTCTGATCGCGACTTTAAAAAATTGCCGCCGATACAACCGGGGTGATTTGCTGCTCTCCAGCTTGCCTGAAAACATACACTCCGTTTTTGACCTGGCTGGGTTTACATCGATCTTCAAAATTCACGATGATGTACTTTCGGCGGTGGGGTCTTTTTGATCAGAGCATAGATGGCATCGCGCATTTTTCCCGGCAACTTTGATAGCCTGGCGGAAATTTCAGAATTTGTTAGGCAGGAAGGCAAAGAAGCCGGACTTTCCGACAAAGAAATCTTTGAATTGGAAACAGCTGTAGATGAGGCTGTTTCCAATATTATTGAACATGCCTATGGCGGAGAAGGTATTGGCGACATTTACTGTATTTGCACTCCGATAGCGGATGGGATCGAGATCATCCTCGAGGACTATGGTCAGCCTTTTGATCCCTCCTGTGTGGCAGTGCCCGATCTGAATCAACAACTAAAGAACCGGAAAAACCATGGGCTGGGCTATTTCTTAATGTGTCAGCTCACTGATGTTGTCCATTTCGAGTTTTCCGAGAAACAAAACAGATTGACATTGATAAAAAGAAAAAAATAAATGGACCCCCATCCTGCGGAGCTTTCAACTCTCTGGAATGATCTGCTATCGCTCGGCGAAAACCTGGTAAAACAACCGGATTCGTTGAGTATATGCGATCATCTTGCCGCGTACATCCGGAAGAAGTTGGATTGTGAAGCAACACTATGGTTGGCAGAGCCGTTTTACCCTTTACCCGGTGAACCACCGGTAAAAACGATTCCAACTGATTCGGCACCAGCCGTTGTCGAAAAGTGCTTTACGACTAAAAGACCGCTCAAATCCAAAAAGAACAGGGTATGTAGAACCGCACCACCAGATTCGATTACGCTTCCGGTTACCACGCAAGGAAACCTGTTAGGTGTATTACACGTGTGCAGATCTTTTGAGTCTCCGTTCTCTGCTCCGGAAATCGCCGAACTGAATTACCTGACCGCAGTGACTGCCCTCGCCATGCAGGTGAACCGCCAGTCCGCGTTAAAGAACTGGCGTTACGATCAGATCTCGCTGGTCCGATCTGTCACCTCGCAAATCGCAAACGTGCTTAATCTGGACGAGCTCTGTGTCCGGGTTACCAACCTCATCCAGTGTACTTTTGACTATTATCACGTGGGAATTTTTACAATTGATGAAGCAACCGGAAAACTGAAATTCCGGGCGAGTTCCTTAAAATGTGAACCGCAGCAAAAAAATCCCCTGGCAGACCTGAATTATGAAAAAGGCCTGGTCTACACATCCGCACAAACCGGGCAGGAATACGTGATTAAAGACGTGATGCAGGAACCGCTTTACATGCCGGTAAAAGCTTTACCGGATACGCGGGCTGAGGTCGTCCTGCCCCTGAAGGTAGAAAAACGTATCCTGGGTGTGTTGGATATTCAAAGCACCCAGCCCGGCAGTTTTCATGAGAATGACATGCTCGTTCTACGGTCCCTGGCAGATTCCATCGCGTTGGCTGTGGAAACTGCACGGTTATTTTACTCACTTGAGCAACGCGCGACGCAAATGACGGCTGTGGCGGAAATCAGCAGCGCCATCAGCTCGATCCTGGATTTGGATGATCTTTTCAAAGAAGTCGTAAACGTCATCGAAAAACGCTTTTCCATACCTTTTGTGCACATTTTCACCGTACATTCCAACCGCCGTAAAGTGATCTTCGAAGCCGGAACCGGTTCCCACGCTCGTAAGTTAAAACCCAATTCCTTCGCCTTTGACCTCGATGCTTCGATCGGGATCATCCCCCAGGTTGCACGCACAGGGCAACCTCTGCGAGTCAATGATGTATCACAGGAACCGCTTTATCTGCCCTCAAAATACTTCCCGCAAAAAGTTAAGTCGGAATTAACCGTACCGCTTCGATTTGGGGATGACGTCTTAGGCGTGTTAGACCTGCAACACGATCAGGTGCAACACTTCACACTATCTGATCAGAAGCTTTTTGAAAGCCTGGCATCCGGTATTGCCCAATCTATCCGAAACGCGTCCTTATTCCGCACTGAAAAATGGCGCAGGCGTGTGGCGGATAGTTTTCGAGACATTGCCGGCCTACTCAATTCGAACCTGGCCTTACCGGATATGTTGGATCGGGTTCTCTCTGCCCTTGAGACCAACCTTCCTTGTGATGCTTCGTCAATTTGGCTATTGGACGACGATGTCAGTGTCCCATTGGAAGAAAGACCGCTACACCTCGCTGCTGTGCGTGGTGTTTCACGGAATAAAGTTATCGAATCCACCCAGGGCTCGTTAAGTGTCCGGACCTTTCTAAATCTCGGCATTAATAACGAACAGTACACCATCCGTAAGCCTGAAGATCCGTACGGTCCATTGGGGGCGGCTCGGAAATTTAAACCCAATTATTCCTCTTTGGCAGTCCCGCTGCGTTCAGGTGACGAGATCCTTGGCGTATTGACGCTGGCACATCGCAAAGAAGGACGATATGGTTCTGAAGCGGCTGCCATCGCGACCACCTTGTCAAGTTACGCAGCGGTTGCCATACAGAACGCCCGCTTGTATTCCACCGCCCAGGAGGAAGCCTGGTCGTCCACCGTCCTTTTACAGGTTGCTGAAGCGATGCAATCCATCAACAGTCTTGATTCCCTGCTTTCAACCATGGTTCGGCTCACTCCTCTTTTGGTTGGAGTTGAACAATGTGGAATCTATCTCATCCGGCAGGACGGCGATTCTTACGAGTTAAAGAACTGGTATGGTTTTCAACCCTCCGAGCATGAGATGGTAGTTTTGGATACAGACGCCATAGGATTCCTGAAATTAACCGCCACACTTGCTCCGGTTTTCATTACCGATCCGAAATTGGAACTGGGTTTGAAGTCTTTACCATTTTCAGAAAAAAGTACCACCCTCGTATTACTCCCGCTTATCGCGCACGGTGAATTACGAGGTGCATTCCTTGTGGCGCATTACAGCAAAAACGATTTAGGAATGGTTAACCGCTTCAACGATCAAACGCTTGCAATCCTGCAGGGGATTGCGCAACAGACTGCAGTTGGTTTGGAGAACATCAGCCTGCTGGAAAACCGCCAGGAAGAAGCCTACATCACAGCAGTATTGTTGCAAGTAGCCCAGGCGGTGGTGAGCCAGAATAAGCTCGAGGATATCCTGGATACCATAGTGCAATTGATGCCGATCCTCGTTGGTGTCGACACCTGTGTCATCTACCAGTGGGAAAAGAACAACTTGAGGTACCTGCCAATAAAAGCAGTTGCACCCACGCACACAGAACAGGAAGAGATACTGAAGCATACTTACTCACACGGTGAATTCAAGTTGCTGGACAAAGTGATCGAGAACGACAACATGACGGGTTGCCAGTTCGAAAACCCTGAAACCCCGGTGGAGCGATGGCGAAAGTTGGATTGCGCCAGTGATTCCACAATATTGCCACCGGAAAATTCCAACTGGTTGTTAGCCTTTCCGTTAAGCATCAAAGGAGAAAAGTACGGGGTGATGCTCACACGCGAGATCAATATCAAGGCGGCTTACCACCAGAAACGGATCGAATTGATCAAGGGTGTTGCCCAACAGACAACGCTTGCCATCCAGAACGAAAGACTCAAGGAAGAAATGGTCGGTCGGGAAAGAGTCGAACGTGAATTTCAACTTGCCCGTCAAATTCAAAAGACATTCCTGCCGCAATCCATTCCAGGGGTTGAGGGCTGGGACTTTGATCTGCGTTGGCGCACTGCTCGTGAGGTGGGTGGAGATTTTTACGATGCTTTTCCTACCCGGGATAATCGCATTGCTTTCGCCATTGCAGACGTTTCCGACAAAGGTATGCCTGCGGCTTTGTATATGACGGTAACGCGCACATTGATCCGGGCTACATCACAGTCCATTACCTCCCCCGATGAAGTGCTTAACCGGGTGAATGAATTGTTATTCGAGGAATCTCAGAACGGGATGTTCGTGACAGGCATCTTCGGCCTGCTGGACCCAAAAACCGGATTACTGGAATACGCGAATGCAGGTCACAATCTACCCTTGCTTTTCAGAGGGGACACCCGGCGAATTGAAAAACTCGCCAAGGGGGGGATTGCGATGGGTGTGATTGAAAATGCAAAATATGTCTGTCACCAACTACAGATGAAGGAAAGGGACACCTTATTGCTCTACACGGATGGTGTTACCGAAGCTTTCTCATCGTCCGGTGAACAATTCTCCGAAACACGCCTGATCGACGCCTTGCAGGAAAACTTGTACGGCTCAGCATCCGAACTGCTGCAAAGTCTTGAAGACCTGATCAATGTTTTTCGTAAAGGTGAACCACCATCAGATGATCTAACCATGCTGGCCATCCACCGATTGAAATGAAAACTCCCGCTTGTGCGGGAGTTTATTCTCCAAGGATCAACGCCAGCCAGATCTCCCAGTTTTCCACCGGCTCAACCGTGGGTGTGGGAATGACCACCGGCTCGGCCGTGGTCCCGGGTGGGGAAATCGGGATCACCAGCTGCTCACCAGGACGAACCATATGACCTTCGTTGTAAGCCCACTCCTCTACCGCTCCAATGGACCCGGCGTATGCCTGACTGGTTTGCAGCACCTGTAAAGTAGTCTCAAGATTGGCGACTACCGTTGCCGCTTCATCACGCTGAGCTGATAATCTGGATAACTCGTTCAACCGGGAGTTCAGATCCATCACCAGGAAGAACAAAACTACCGCCAAAGCGATCAATCCCAGTTTTTTGGGATCAAAAACCGTTTTCAGCTTGCCAAGGAAGTTCTTCATCCTGTTAATATTACCCCAATCCCGGAACTGAGACAAGAAAAAACCCGCAGAAATCTGCGGGTCTGATGGTGCCGGAGGAGGGATTTGAACCCTCACGAGCGTAATGCTCACTACGCCCTGAAC
>CAYWVP010000036.1:0-13272 GCA_964461605.1 uncultured Anaerolinea sp. | reverse complement strand
GAGGCCATTGAAACCCTTAAGGGAAACGGGCCGGTTGATTTTACCGAGCACTGCCTGGTGGTAGCCTCCCACATGCTGCGCATAGGTGAAAAAGCAGCCGATGTAACCGCCGGGAGGAAACTGGCAGAAGAAGCCTTAACGAGTGGAAAGGGTCTGGCTCAATTACGCAAGCTGGTGCAGAACCAGGGAGGGGATCCGCGCTATGTGGATGATCCCCAATTGTTCCCGCTCGCGCCGGTGATCAGGGAAGTATTTTCACCTCAAGAAGGGTATCTGGCGGAAGTAGACGCGCTCACCATCGGTGAGACTTCGGTTCAAATGGGCGCGGGGCGCAGCCGGAAAGAGGATGCCATCGACCATCGCGTGGGTATCATCGTGCATCACAAGGTCGGTGACCACGTCAATAAGGGTGATGTGCTATTTACCGTGCACGCTGTGGATGAAAATTCTTTTGAAATGACGAAAAACCTGTGCCTTTCCGCATGCTGCTGGCAGGACAAGCCTTGTACACCGCTGCCGTTGTTTTACGAAGTGATCGAGTAGAACACCTGTTGTGATATAATCTGGCAACAAAAGCTGAGATGGAAACGAGTACGCTTGGTAATGCCGTCAGCGAAACCGGGGCTGGTGTGAGCCGGTGCGGAAAACAAGCCGAAAATCATTCCGGAGCTGCGATCTGAAAGCCCAGTGCGATTAAGTGAGCCGGAGATCCAACCGTTACCGTGGATCAGGTCTATTCAGTGGAATGCACCTGACAAAGCGCTCTGATCGAAGAGAAACAGGGTGGTACCGCGGGAATTTTCTCCCGTCCCTGGCCAGGGATGGGAGTTTTGTTTAAGGAGGAAGCATGTTCAAACCAGTTTCACCAAAACTAGATGTAAACCGCATGGAATCGAAGGTACTGCGCCATTGGCAGGACCGGGATATTTTTCACAAAAGCATGTCCCAGCGAGAGGGGATGCCCGAATATATTTTCTTTGAAGGACCTCCAACCGCGAACGGCAAACCCGGAGTGCACCATGTGCTCGCCCGCGCTTTTAAAGACATCTTCCCGCGTTACAAGACCATGCGCGGCTACCACGTCTCGCGCCGCGGCGGGTGGGACACTCACGGCCTGCCGGTTGAGATCGAAGTGGAAAAGAAACTCGGTTTTACGAACAAACAGCAGATCGATGAGTACGGCATCGAAAAATTCAACGCGCTTTGCCGCGAATCCGCTTTCGCGTACATCCAGGAATGGGAGAGGCTGACCGATCGTATCGGGTACTGGGTGGACCTGGAGACGGCGTATGTTACTTACGAGAATTACTACATTGAATCCGTGTGGTGGATTCTGAAAAACTTCTGGGAGAAGAATCTTCTCTACCAGGGTTACAAAGTTGTGCCTTACTGCCCGCGCTGCGGCACACCGCTCTCTGACCACGAGGTGGCGCAGGGCTACCGCGACGCCACTGATCCTTCTGTCTTCGTGCGTATGCCGCTGGTGGATTCACCCGGAACCTCACTGCTGGTGTGGACGACTACCCCGTGGACGCTGCCGGCAAATGTGGCTGTAGCAGCAGGCGCGGACATTGATTATGTGACGGTCGAGCGAAACCTGGAAGATGGCTCGGTAGAAAAACTCGTGCTGGCAGAATCTCTGTTGACCAAGGTTTTTGGGGATGAACCGGTAAAGATCGTTAACCGGATGAAAGGAAAACAGCTTAGAGGCAAACAATATCGACCCCTGTTCACCTTCCTGCCTACCGAGAAAAAAGCCCATTACGTTGTGCTGGGCGACTTTGTTACCACAGAGGATGGATCGGGACTGGTGCACATCGCCCCCGCATTTGGCGCGGATGATATGCAGGTAGCGTTGGACCAGGATCTGCCAATTTTGACCACGGTAGCTGAGGATGGCACATTCATTTCGGAAGTCACACCCTGGGCGGGTCTGTTTGTGAAGGATGCCGACCCGTTGATCACGCGCAATCTGCACGATCGTGGATTACTCTTCAGAGAAGGTACGTATGTGCACACATATCCCTTCTGCTGGCGCTGCAACACTCCATTGCTCTACTACGCTCGCCCCACCTGGTACATCCGTACCAGCCAGTTCAAGGACCGCATGGTTGAATTGAACAACCAGATCAACTGGTATCCTGAGCACATCCGCAAAGGACGCTTTGGCAACTGGCTGGAAAACAACGTTGATTGGGCACTCGGACGCGAACGCTATTGGGGAACTCCGCTGCCGGTTTGGGAGTGTGAAAGCTGTCACAACCAGGATTGCATCGGCTCCATCGCTGAACTGTCTGAACGGTCCGGTAAGAGCCTGGCTGAAGCTGACCTGCATCGACCCTACGTGGACGAGATTACCATGGTGTGTGGTGAGTGCGGCGGCAGGATGCGCCGGGTACCGGAGTTGATCGATGTGTGGTTTGATTCCGGATCAATGCCGGTAAGCCAGTGGCATTATCCATTTGAAAACCTGGATGCTTTCAAGAACCAGTTCCCGGCTGATTTCATTTGCGAGGCAGTCGATCAGACCCGCGGTTGGTTCTACTCATTGCATGCCATCAGCACATTACTTTTTGACACCAGCTGCTTCAAGAATGTGATCTGCCTGGGTTTGATCCTGGACGGGGACGGGCAGAAGATGTCCAAATCCCGCGGCAACGTGGTGACCCCCTGGACTGTGATCGACCAGCATGGTGCTGATGCAATGCGCTGGTACCTCTACACCGCAAGCCCTCCGGGGCAGGAACGGCGCTTTTCCAGCGACCTGGTAGGAGAAGTGTTGCGCAATTTCACCCTGACATTGTGGAACACCTACTCGTTTTTTGTTACTTATGCCAACCTCGATAACTGGAAACCGGATCCTGCCGTTGAAGTGGAATACAGCCCGCTGGATAAGTGGGTTCGATCCGCGTTGCATACTCTCACCAGGGACGTGACGGCAGCCATGGAGAGCTACGATGTGCTGGGGGCAACCAGACCGGTGCAGGAATTTGTGGAACAGCTTTCCAACTGGTACTTGCGCAGGTCACGCAGGCGCTTTTGGAAGAGTGAATCAGACGCGGACAAAAATGCAGCCTATTCCACCCTTTACGAATGCCTGGTTACATTAAGTAAGTTGCTGGCTCCCACCATGCCGTTCATCGCCGATGAACTTTACTTGAACCTGGTCGGTTCGGTGGACTTAGATGTGGCAGAGTCCGTTCATCTGGCGGCCTGGCCGGAATACGATCCAGCGGCTATCGATGAAAAAATGAACACTGAGATGAGCCTTGTCATGCGCATGACATCGCTCGGGCACGCTGCCCGAAACAAGGCCAACCGTAAGGTGCGCCAGCCCCTTTCTGAAGTGGCATTCTCAGTTAGCAATCTCGAAGAGGAGAAGGTGGTCGAGAGCTACGGGGAACTGCTGGCCGACGAATTGAATGTAAAAAAGGTCAGGCTGCTCAATGCTGCTGGAGAAGCGGTGAGTTATTCCTTAAATCCGCTTCCCAAACAACTGGGGCAGAAATATGGCAGTCTTTTCCCAGAGATCCGCAAGAAGATCGTGGCGATGGAACCTGAAGCGACCGCATTGAGATTGCTCGCGGGAAAGAATATTCCACTTGAGATTAACAGCCAATCGCTGGAGATCCTGCCGGAGGAGGTTGAGGTCAGGCTGCAGGCAAGGGAAGGTTACTCGGTGGCTGCAGAGGGAGCCTACCTGGCAGCCCTGGTCACTGAACTGACGCCCGAATTGATCGCGGAAGGACTGGCGCGTGAGTTTGTGCGTCGTGTGCAGGACCTGCGCAAGTCAGCCGACCTGGATATCGCGGACCGCATCAAGTTGTATTACACCGCTTCGCCTGTGCTTCAAATGGCAGTGGAAGACTTTAGAGAGTACATCATGACGGAAACCCTGACCAGGGAATTGGTCAACGAAATGCCGCTCGAGGAGATGTTCACGGCAGAGGATGCCTTTGATACGGAAAAGGTGTTGATCGGGATTAAGAAAGTATAAATCGAAGGGGCTCCACACTGGAGCCCCTAAAAGTTTCAAAGCAATAGTGCGGTAAAATTCATTCATCTTAAAAATGGAGCAGCGTTTGAAAGCATTTTTTAAACGATCTTACTGGTTGTTCATTGTTGCCGCGGTCATTGTCATCGTTGACCAGTTTACCAAGTGGCTGGTGGTTACCAACATCCCATACGGCGGGATGTGGTCACCGTGGGAATGGCTGACGCCGATCGCGCGTATCGTTCATTGGAGCAATACCGGAGTTGCATTTGGAATGCTGCAGGGAATGAACCCTGTTTTTATCGGACTGGCGATCGTAGTATCCGGAATGATCATCTATTATTACCAGAAACTTGAGAAGCAGGATGGATTGTTGAAGCTGGCTTTGATGCTGGAATTAGGCGGCGCGATCGGCAACCTGGTTGACAGGATCCAATATGGTCATGTGATCGATTTTGTTTCCGTGGGGAATTTTCCAGTATGGAACGTTGCCGATGCCTGCATTACCGTAGGTGTGATCATTCTGCTGATCGGAGTATGGATACAGGAAAAACGGGAAAAAGCCCGCCTGGCGAAAGCCGCCCAGGGTCAAACTTTGGATGGAAATGTAAATTGAGCAGCCAGGAGAAGACCTTCACGGTTCAAGCAGGTCAGGAAACCAGGTTGGATAAATTCCTGGTTCAGTCACTGCCTGAGCATTCCCGGACACGCCTGCAAGCGCTAATCCATGAGGGAGCGGTTTCGGTTGACTCACAGCCGGTAACAAAGACCGGATTTGTGTTGGAAGCGGGAAAACGGGTCAGCATTATTGTTCCTGACCCGGAACCGGTTGAATTGCAGGCAGAAGATATACACCTCGACGTTGTGTATGAGAATGCTGACCTGGTGATCATTAACAAACCTGCCGGGATGGTGGTGCATCCGGCACCGGGTCATTCCAGCGGGACATTGGTACATGCTGCGCTGGGCAGCTTTGGTGATCTGCAGGGGATTGGCGGGGAGATAAGACCGGGCATTGTTCACCGGCTAGACAAGGACACCTCCGGTTTGATCATCATTGCGAAGAATGACCAATCCCACCGCTGGCTGCAGGATCAGTTCAGGCTGCGCAAAGTGGAAAAAGTATACATAGCCCTGGTGGATGGCAAGCCCCCCACCCCTTACGGGAGGATCGAAGCCGCCATTGCCCGTGACCCTGCGCATCGCAAACAAATGGCGGTGGTTTCAGAAGGGCGGGGCAGGCCGGCGGTAACCGAGTACAAAACGTTGACCCAATTCCCCGAACACACGTTGATCGAGGCGCACCCATTTACCGGGCGCACCCATCAGATCCGGCTGCATATGGCTTTCTTAAATTGTCCGATTGTGGGTGATCTTGTTTACGGTCACAAAAAACTCAGTCTGGAGATCAATCGGCATTTCTTGCACGCTGCCAGGATATCCATCATCCTGCCAGGTGATAAAGAGCTGAGCACTTTTGAAGCTGCTTTGCCACCTGACTTAAAAGCTGTGCTTGATTATTTATCCCGACAACATGGAGTACCTTATGAAGATCGTTGATATGCGTTCTGATACCGTCACGAAACCGACTGATAAGATGCGCGCCGCCATGGCAGCCGCCGAGGTGGGTGATGATGTTTATGGAGAGGACCCGACGGTTAACCATCTGCAGGAATTGGCCGCTGCGATGTTGGGAAAAGAAGCCGGTTTGTTTGTACCCTCAGGCACCATGGGAAACCTGCTCTCTGTATTGAACGTGTGTCAGCGTGGTGACGAGGTCATCATGGGGAATTTAGGCCATACCTTTTTGTTCGAGGCAGGCGGGATCTCCGCATTGGGCGGGGTTTTCCCGAACACGCTGATCAATCAGGCGGACGGCTCGCTGTTGCTTTCTGACATTGAAAACGCCATTAGACCGGATGATATTCATGATCCCATCACGCGCATGGTGATCCTGGAAAATACACACAACCGCTGCGGCGGGACTGTTTTGAGCATGAAGTATTCCCGCTCGGTTGCCGAACTGGCACATGCGCACGGTTTGCACCTTCACCTGGACGGCGCCAGGTTGTTCAACGCCGCGGCTGCACTGGGCATTGAAGCCATAGAAGTGGCAGAACCATTCGACAGTGTCACTTTCTGCTTGAGCAAAGGGTTATGTGCTCCGGTCGGCAGCGTGGTGTGCGGTTCGCGTGAATTCATCAAGCAGGGTTTACGAACACGCAAGATCCTGGGCGGCGGCATGCGCCAGGCCGGAATCCTGGCGGCGGCTGGAATCGTGGCTTTGCAGGATATGACCGGCAGGTTGCATGAAGACCATGCGAAAGCCACCCGGCTGGCGCAGGGATTGGCGAATATCCCCGGGATCCAGTTCGAAATGGGTATGCCCCAGACCAATATGGTCTTTCCCTCGCTTACTGATGAGGTCTCCCTGACCACCCGGCAGGTGGTTGAGAAACTCAACGCGCTGGGTGTAAAACTGGGGGCGGTGGCGAGTCGCCGTTTCAGATTGGTGATGCATTACTGGATCACCATGGAGGATGTTGAATATACCATTCGGGCTTTTGAGCAGGTGCTGGCCGGATGATCAGGTGATCCATCGTCAATTTTCATTCTGATATAATTCAATAAACTTCCAAATATTGCCTTTCAGATAGAGGTACCCATGGAACCTTTTATTACGTTAAACGAAATTGATGCTGCGGCAGGTCATATCCGCAGTTGTATAACGATCACACCCAGGGTTGGGCTGGTACTTGGCTCAGGATTGGGAAAAATTGCAGATTCGGTGCTGGATCCGACCTTCATCCCGTACACCGAAATTCCCAATTGGCCGCTTTCCACCATCCACGGACATGCCGGTCGTTTGGTGATCGGAGACCTTTTTGGGGTTCCCAGCCTGGTGATGCAAGGCCGCGTGCACTACTATGAAGGTTATCCAATGGACCAGGTGACGCTGCCGATCAGGGTGATGCAAAGGCTGGGGATCGAGATCATCATCCTGACCAACGCAGCAGGTGCAATCAACGCGGACTACGTGCCAGGCGACGTGATGCTGCTCGTGGATCACATCAACATAATCGGGATGGGCGGGTTGAACCCGTTACGGGGTCCAAACCTGGCTGAATTTGGTGAGCGCTTCCCGGATATGAGCCGTCCTTATGATTATGACCTGATCGCCAGAGCGCGAGAGGTGGCCAAAACCAATCAGATCGGCTTGCACGAAGGCGTTTATGTCTGCCTTGCAGGTCCATCTTTTGAGTCACCAGCTGATCTACGCTTTTTGCAAACAATCGGGGCGGATGCAGTTGGCATGTCAACGGTTCCTGAAAACATCGTTGCGCGACACGGGAAGACACGCGTGATGGGCCTCTCAGGGATCAGCAATAAAGCCAACCTTGACGGTAGTACTATTACCACGCATGAGGAAGTGCTTGGAGCCGGAACCATGATCGTGCCCAAGTTAATCACCATCATCCGCGGAGTGCTGGAATCACTCGCAAAGTGAAAATTCGTTGGCCTGGTTTTTTGATGGCGAGTCTGCGTGAATAGTCTGCTGCGATTTCTTTCCAAATATGAGATCCTGTTTTATGTTATTTCAGGATTGATCATCCTTATCTCAGCGCGCAGAACATTTGTTGCCTGGCGTGAGTGGTCGGGAAGTATATTTGGCCTGGAGAAGGAGCATTCGCAGCGGAAATATAACCAGGGATTGACTGTGGTCGTCTTCAGTGTTTTGCTGATGGCCGGTCTGTTCATTGTCAACACATTCATTACTCCCACGGTACCGGGCATTCAGCAATTACCCACACCGACGATCGATATGACCCAGCAACCACCGACTGTCACCCCGGCACCGACCGTAGAAATCACGGCTCAGGGATTCATCCCCACCATCACTTCATACTTCAGCCGCGGTTGTATTCCTGATCAACTGGATTGGACCGATCCGCGCAACGGTGATACGATCAGTGGAACTGTGGAATTGAAAGGCACAGTCAACGTAGAAAACATTGGTTTTTATAAATATGAATTTGCCCTGATGGGTAGTGATACCTGGACAACAATCGCAGCCGGAAATACGATCATTAAGAACGATCTGCTGGGTGGTGCCTGGGACACCAGTGCACTTGTTCCCGGGGATTATGAATTACGGCTGGTAGTCAATGACAACGAAAATAATCCTCTCCCAGCTTGTATGATCCAGGTAACCATTGAAGCTCCGGAGTAAAAAATGGCCGAGATAGAAATCAGACCCGCAATATCGAATGACATCGCTGTGTTGGAAAGTTTTGACCATTCCTGCGAAACCACGCACGTCTGGCAGGTCACCAACATTATCAACAAAGACCACATCAACGTTGATCTCAAGGAAGTCCGCTTGCCGAGGGTATTACGCCTGGCATATCCGCGCCGTGAGGAGTCTCTGAAAGATACCTGGACGAAGCACACGCTCTTCCTGGTTGCTCGTTGTGAAGACAACCTCGTGGGGTACCTGATACTGGATGAGAACGTAGACCAGGAATCAGCGGTAATTCGGGATGTAGTGGTCACTCCGCATCTACGCCGCCAGGGGATTGCCACCACACTCCTATTTGCTGCACAGGATTGGCTCAAGAAGCGCGGCACGACACGGTTAATCCTGGAAATTCCGGCAAAGAATCACCCGATGATCGCTTTAGTGCGCAAGCTGCGTTTCGAGTTCTCGGGTATGGCTGACCGATATTATGCCAACCATGATATGGCTTTCTTTTTCGTGAGTTTGCTGAAATAAGAGGGCGGTTTTGATCAGCTGGATGAACGAAGTCATTTCTGTGGCAAGGACGATCAGTCAGATCCTGACCGCCGGCATTGCCATTACCGCCTTTTCTCTGCTGCTCTATAGTCTCACATTCAATCTCCGGGAACGGGTTGCCCGTGCTTTCATGGCGATCATGCTGTGCCTGGTAATCGTTTTCTCTACTGAATCGTTTGGAGCAACCAGCAGGGAAGCTTATGTGATCGATTTCTGGTTGCGGGTGCAATGGATCGGTATCATCCTGCTTCCTGCCATGTACCTGAATTTTTCCGATGCGCTGCTGGCAACCACGGGACTGCCCTCCCGCTGGCGTCGGAAATGGGCGATTCGAGTTACTTACCTGGCATCCCTGGTGATGATTGGCCTCTTGTTCTCGCCCTGGTTTCTGGGTGAACTGGTCACCGGAAAACCTCCTGCCCCGCATCACCAACCCACATTTTTAACTACACTGTTTACGATCTATTATGCGGTAATTCTGGTTCTCGCCTGGATCAATTTTTACCGGGCATATCAACGGACCCTTACACGCACCAGCAAACGCCGCATGCTTTATCTTGCCATCAGCGCCATAGGACCGGTGGTGGGAGCATTCCCGTTCCTGCTGTACAGTTCAGAATTTGCAGCTGTTCGTACCCTGCTCTTCTGGTTCATCACCATCGTTGTGACGGCTGGTTTGGGAATGTGTATCTTTCTCATGGCCTATGCGGTTGCTTTCTTCGGAGTACCCTGGCCGGACCGCATTGTGAAGAGCCGGTTGATCAAATGGACCCTCAGAGGTCCGATCACAGCAAGCCTGGCTTTGGGTATCATGACGATCATCCGCAGAGCCAATGAGGCGATAGGCGGATCATTCGAAGCGCTGGCTTTGATCATGATGGTGGTCACGGTGCTGGTTTGCGAATACGCCATCACATTGTTCTATCCATATATTGAAAGATGGCTGGTCTACGACAAGGATGAGCATGATTTCCGCGTCATCCGCTCACTGGAAGAGCGTATCATCACCCGAAGTGATTTGAGGCAATTTATCGAAATGGTACTGTCAGCTGTAACTGACCAGGTACAAGCGGCAGGGGCTTATCTTCTGGAGACAAACGAGGATGGTCTTAACCTGGTGGAACATACTCAGGGCACTGCACCAAAGGCTGATAAACTGGACCAGCTTGAAAAGACCCTTCAAAACGTCGACATTGATGCAAATACCATAATCAGTGAAAATGATCTGCTTATCCCGCTGCGCAATGGCAGCAATGGCAAAGGAGAGAGAATTTTCGGGTACCTGGGGATTGTGGGCATGGGGGACCGGTTACCATTGGAACCGGAAACAGCTGAGGCAATTCAGCGCCTGGCTGAAAGGGCTGGCGTGGCTTTGCGCGACCGGGAAATGCTTGAGCAGGTATTTGATACCCTGGAGCGGCTTGACCCGCAGGAGGAACTCATTCAACGATTGCGGGCAGCCGGCCGATACGACCAGAAAGCATTGTTGGAGGATGTGGACTGGCTCAAACAAAAGGAGTTGACCACCTGGGTCAAAGGTGCTCTAACACATTACTGGGGTGGACCAAAACTAACCGAAAGCCCGTTAATTAAATTGGAACTCGTTAAAGCAGCACTGAAGGAATGTGATGGCAACGAGATCAATGCCCTGCGCAGTGTGCTGCGCACTGCACTTGAGCAATTAAAACCGGCTGGCGAAAGAAAATACACAGGCGAGTGGTTATTGTATAATATTTTAGATATGAAGTTCATGGAGGGGAAAAAAGTCAGGGAGATCGCTCTTAAACTGGCGGTTTCAGAGGCTGACCTTTATCGGAAACAGAAAGTTGCGATCGAAAAGATCGCGGATATCCTGGTTCAAATGGAAATGAGAACGACGGGGAGAGAACCGGATTAGTATTTTATTATTGGCTTTATTGTGCTGGGAGGGATTTACATGGTGGACGCTATCGCGAAACAAAAGCACGACACACCCGATAAGGAAATGGATGAAGGGTGGTGGGCATCGGTATTAGCGGATGAACCCAAGGTCTATCACGAAGAGAAAGCAATCAATTGCCAACCCTGTGATAAAAAGAATTCGCACGAGATCGATTGGGATTGCGTCAGGTCGATCTTTGAACAGGACCAGGTGCTGCTGATGGAGGTTACAGGGTTCAACCGGGGAGGCTTGCTGGTGCAGGCTGCCGGGGTGCAGGGTTTTGTTCCCATCTCGCATCTCATCAACCTGCCGGCTGATGTTAGCGAAGACAATCGGCAACAGGATCTGGCAGATTACGTGGGAAAATCCCTCTACCTGAAGATCATCGAATGTGAGGTGGAACACGAACGCATCGTGCTCTCTGAACGGGCAGCCCAGGCAGGTGAGGGAAAACGCAGGGAACTCTTCGACCAGTTGAAGCCTGGTACTGTAGCCTGCGGGGTTGTGACGAACCTGACCGATTTCGGTGCATTTATTGACCTGGGCGGGGTTGAAGGGCTGGTACATGTTTCAGAGATGTCCTGGGGTCGAGTGGAAAATCCGGCTGACCTCCTGAAAATCGGACAGAAAGTAAAAGTGATCGTGTTGCAGATCACAGAAACCAATGCGAGGATCGCGTTGAGTATCAAGAGACTGACTGCAAATCCCTGGGACAGGCTGGCAAGGATCTACAAACCCGGAGATATTGTCCCGGCAGAACTGACTACGGTCATGCGCTTTGGGGTGTTCGCGAAACTTGATGAGGGAATTGAGGGATTGATCCATATCTCATCTCTCCCGGATCATCTGCGCAGCAAGGATATCGCCAAGTTCTTTATTCCCGGGAGCCGGGTTCAGGTGAAGATCCTGCATGTGGATGTAGATCGCCGTAGGCTTGGCCTGGGATTGATATCGGAAGAATGAGCACCAGACCTGGAACCAACCCAAAAGAACCCGCAAAAAAGAGGAAGACCACAAGCGCTAAAAACCAATCTCCCGGCAAAATTGAGCGTCAACCCGCTGGTGCGGTTGCCAGCAAAAATGAACTCGATATCCTGCCTGTAATTCTGGAGAAATCTAAAGGCGCGCTGTTCAACCTGAAACGGTTTGGCTGGGACCTGCTGGGAACGTTCCTGGCACTATTGGCAGTATTAACGCTGCTCGGACTGCTCGGCTTGAGCCGTGGAACTTTGATCAACTCTTGGATCGATTTCCTGCGGCATGGATTTGGGTACGGCAGCTATCTATTGGTGATCCTGCTGGCTGGATTGAGCCTGCTGTCTTATCGTCAGAGCGCCGGGACAAAGCTCCCATTCTCGTTTGCCAAATTGATGGCACTTGAGGGTTTACTGATCGTCATCTTCCCTTTGTTGTCTTTCCTCGGCGGAGTGTCTGTTGAACGTTCCACCGAAGGATTGGATGGCGGGGTGTTCGGTTGGGGCCTGGCCCAGTTCCTGATCCCGGTATTTTCTCGAATCGGAACGCTCTTTTTCTACCTGATCCTATTCATTATCCTGTTAATGTACCTTGGGGGTGGATATAAACGTGTGGCGGCTGCTTTTATGGGCTTTCTGCAGAATGTCTCTCAACCTAAGTCCAGGCCACGCAAACCAGCCGTCAGAACCGGCGATCGACTGAAAGAAAACAGGCAAACCCCGGTTCAACCAATTAAACAAAGTGTTGCGGGGTCCGGTGTGGCCAAATCTGCACAAATACCAGAACCTGAACAAGTGCCAGTCAATCTGCTACCGCCATTGGATCTTCTGCTCGAGGAAAAAATCGTTCCGCCAGATCAGAACCTGATCAAAGGGAATGCTCTGATCATTGAACAAAAGCTGGCTGAATTCGGAGTTCCCGTGCGGGTGATCGGTTTTCGGGTTGGCCCGACAGTCACACAATATGCGGTGGAGCCGGGCTATACAGAGCGGATTGCCGCAAACGGGAGCGTAACCAGGCAGAAGGTAAAAGTTTCAAAGATTTCCAGCCTCTCGCGTGACCTGACACTGGCACTATCCGCAGAACGTTTGCGCATCGAAACCCCGGTTCCGGGGAAATCCTACGTGGGTATTGAAGTGCCTAACGAGGACAATGCATTTGTCCGGTTAAAGCCGATCCTTGAATCGGAACAGTATCAGAAGAATCTCACTCCACTTTCGGTTGCCCTGGGGCGTGATGTATCAGGTGAGCCCGTAAAAACCGATCTGGAAAAACTACCGCACCTGTTGATCGCCGGGACGACCAATTCCGGTAAATCCGTGTGTGTTACTGCGTTGACCACCAGCCTGGTGATGAGCAACTCTCCACGGGATCTTCGTCTGGTGATGCTGGACCCGAAAATGGTCGAACTGGTTCGATTTAATGGATTGCCGCATCTGATGGGCAAGGTCGAGACTGAGCTCGAGCGGATGCTGGCAGTTTTGCGTTGGGCACAGATGGAAATGGATCGGCGTTACAGGTTGCTGGCAGAGGTACGGGCGCGAAACCTGGCGGGTTACAACCAGAAAATGCGCCAGAAGAGGAAAC
>CAYWVP010000035.1:0-13328 GCA_964461605.1 uncultured Anaerolinea sp. | reverse complement strand
AACCTTCTTGGAGTTCCAGATGCGAATATTACCCTTTTCATCGCGTCCGGCACCCATGTACCAATGGTACCCGAGGAATACAAGCTGATCCTTCCTGATGAATTGCTCAGCCGATTCAGTGTCGTCCCTCACGATTGTGATGAAGATAGTAATCTATACGCAATAGGCACAACAAGCCGCGGCACACAGGTATCCGTTAATCGCAAGTTCTTTGACCACGATTTGAAGATCGTTGTTGGGGATATCGAATTACACCATTTTGCCGGTTATTCTGGTGGCGTAAAATCCGGGGCTATCGGTATGTGCAGCCGCAAAACCATTAATACGAATCATGTCATGTTACTGGATCCCCATTCCAGCATGGGAGAATTTGATCACAATCCGCTGCGTCAGGATATCGAGGAAATCGGCAGGATGATTGGCATCAACTATGCGCTCAATGCCGTGCTGAACGAGAATAAGGATATTTTGGAAGTATTCTTTGGTGAGCCGGTTCTGGTGATGCGGCAAGGAATTAAGGTAGTGAATGACATTAGCCGTGTAGAAATCGAGGAGAAATACGACCTTGTCATCGCTTCTGCTGGAGGATACCCCAAGGACATCAATTTATACCAGGCGCAAAAAGCAATGACACACGCTTCTTTCTTTTGTAAAGAGAACGGAATTATCCTGCTTTTTGCAGAATGCCGTGAAGGGATTGGATCTGATGGCTATCTGGAATTCATGAAAGACGTGTATTCTATTGACGATGTGTTTAGTAAGTTTTCGCACCAGGGCTTTACCGTTGGTCCCCACAAAGCCTTACAGATCGCCAATATTCTAAAAAATCACCGCATTTACTTGCATTCTTTGATCTCAAAGGACCAGGTTGCTCGATTGCTTCTCACACCATTTGAACCCAAAAATGATGCAAATATTTTGCTTGAGAAAATCCCGAATCAAGGCAGAGTTGCTGTCTTACCCCACGCAACAGCTTGCATTCCCGCGTTCAAAGGAGTGACGAAATGACCAAAGATCCGAGATACTTACGCAATCCCCATCTGGACGGGAGTCCGTTTTATTGGCCAGGCGGTGAAGTGGCCGTTTTATGCCTGCATGGCTTCACCGCTACAACAGTCGAAGTAAGGAAAATTGCTACTTTTCTGACTGAACAAGGACTAACCACAAAAGGGCCATTGCTTCCCGGGCATGGCACCAACCCATTTGAAATGAACAAAACCACATGGAAAGATTGGCTGGACACAGCTGAAGAAGCCTTGAAAGACCTGATGCAGCATTACTCAATGGTTTTCGTACTCGGAGAGTCCATGGGAGGCTTGCTCACACTTCATCTCGCTGTAAAATACCCTTCCCTGCTTGGCATAATGGTCTTTGCGCCGGCTGTGAAAATTCACAACCTTTGGTTATCGAAATTGATCTGGCCTTTTAAATCCCATCTAAAAAAAGGTAAACCGAAGGATTCCATTCCGCAACAAAGTTACACTGTTTTCCCATTGCGGGCTGCCGCGAGTCTCTATGATTTCCAACAGCTTGTTCGAAAGGAACTGAACCAGGTAACCGTTCCGGCATTAATTTTCCAGGGAAAACTGGATGATACAGTTGACCCATTAGGCGCAGTATATGCGTACGAAAACCTGGGTACAACCGATAAGGATTTCATATTCCTTGAAGAGTCCAATCACATCATTCTGCTTGATCAACAACTACCTCAGGTTCAGGAGATCTGCCTGAATTTCATCCGACAACACGAGAAAATGAACATCAGTGAATAAGGTTATAATAACAACCAATAAATAACAATCTATTAGCGAATAATTGTGGAGTAAAAATGGCGAATAAACCGAAAACATATGGAAAAACAACGATTGCTCCTGATGTACTTGTCTCCATCGCACAACTGGCAACTTTGGGAGTCGAAGGTGTCAGCCGACTCACCTCTGCACCCAGGGAAGTGAATACCCTGTTTAAAAAGGGAATTCACGAAGGCGTCAATATATCGATTGCGGATGACATGGTTTATGTGGATTTATACGTTGTTCTAAAACGCGATGTAAATGTGCGGGATGTAAGCCATACTATCCAACACCAGGTTGCAAGGGCAATCTCGGAAATGGTGGGAATGGAAATCGGAAAGATCAATATCCACGTAGAGGATATCGACTTCAAGGAAGCGTGAGAATTTTATGAAATCCCGTACACGGGCAAGAGGGATTGCCCTGCAGGTTCTTTATGAGTACGATCTGGCAGGACACCCATTAAGTGAAGCAGTAGCCGCCAGGCTGGAGGACGAAAAACTTGAGCCTAATCTGGAGGATTTTGTCCGCCAGATCGTGTATGGAGTTACCCCAATCATTGAAAAATTGGATACCGTGATCACGGAACACGCACCAGAATGGCCGTTGGATCAGGTGGCCGTCATTGACAGAAACATTCTCAGGATATCTCTATGGGAGTTCGCTGTCGCTAAATGCACGCCAATTAAGGTTGCCATCAACGAAGCGATCGAACTGGCCAAGATTTATGGTTCTGACAGTTCGTCACGATTTGTCAATGGGGTTTTAGGAAGCCTGGTGGATCATTCCGGCGAGATTCAAAACATATTAAATTCATAAAGAGTATTGTTGATGACTTCGTTACATCGGCAGATTACGCGCTTACTTGGCTTGTCACTGAGTATCATTCTCATTGTTACGCCACTTTCAGCCTGCTCAATACTGCCGGGCATTGGTTCGAGTCGATCAAATAGCGAGTTTCCGCTGGCTGAGGTTCTCTTTCAGTCAAGAACTGCAGTTGAGATCCCGGCTGACGCAAAAATGATGCTGGAAATCCTGGATGATGTAACAGGTGTGTACTTTAATTCCTCCCGTTTTGAAATGACGCGGGATGGTGAATCTGTTTATAGTATTCGAGTCCCGTTAAAAGTCTCAACAGAAGTCAAATATCGTTATGTTCTTGAAGATTCTGAAACTTCAGTATACGAACACAATGCAGAACATCAACAGGTGCGCTTTAGAATCCTGAGGATTAACGGTCCCCAGATCGTTGAGGACATCATTGCTGGTTGGCCTGCAAACGAATATCAAGGTCCTGTCGGTCAAATAACCGGACAGGTGATCGACCAGGCTAACAACGCTCCAATCCCCAATTTGTTGATCACTGCAGGTGGCTCTCAAGTATTGAGCACATCAGATGGTAGCTTTTATTTGAACAACCTGGTTCCTGGTGTTCACAACCTCGTCATCTACAGTATGGATGGGGCGTATGTTAGTTTTCAACAAGGTGCATTGATCGCTGATGGTGCCAGCACACCGGTTCAAATTTTGCTGGAAAAACGGCCAACAACTATGGTTCGTTTTGAGGTTGTTGTACCTTCAGGTACTGGTGATGGGATGCCGTTGCGTTTTGTCAGTAACATGCTCAATTTAGGGAATTCATACTCGGATCTTTCTTCCGGTTCATCAGGAGCTGCAATAAATTATCCTATAATGACCAGGGTCTCACGTAACAGGTACAAACTTGAACTGGAGCTTCCGATCGGTGCGCATCTTCGGTATAAGTATTCCTTCGGGGATGGATTCTGGAACGCTGAGCTATCCGATTCAGGTAACCTGGTGACCCGTGACCTCCTCATTGCAGAGAATGCTGGCATAAAAAACAGGGTAAGCAGATTTTCTTCACCAGATAGAGGATCCATTAAGGTAAGTGTAAAGGTTCCTGAAAATACCCCTACACAAGAAGTTGTATTTTTACAGCTGAAACCTTTTGGTTGGATGGAGCCGATTCCTATGGTCTCAAAAGGCTCCGGGATATGGGAATACACGCTTTATTCTCCACTTCACCTCGTTGAAAATGTGGCTTACCGGTTTTGTAGAAATGGTGAATGTGAGGTTGCAGCCAATTCTCAGGCTGGCGAAGAAACCTTTACTCCCCTCTCTACAGCACAGGAACTTACCTCTGCTGTCACAGGCTGGCAAGGGTTGCTTGATGAAGGTATTGATACTTCAAAATTGCTTGTTCATGAATCGTTAAATCCACGAAGTGATTTTATGACCGGGGTTGAAATGACACCGGGATATACTGCTGGTTGGCGGGCAACCATTGACGATGGTCTGGTTTTTGCCAGCAAGGTCGGTGGTGATTACGTTATCCTTACCCCTACCTGGACAGCACGACTCACCACCATTCCCGAGTTGAACCTTGAACCTGGCAGAGACCTGTTGTGGCCGGAATTAATGACCCAGATCAATCACGTGACGATGAGTGGTCAAAAGACAATTCTTTACCCGCAAATTAACTATGCGCAAGATGTTGGTAATTTCTGGTCTGATGATGGATGGTCAAAAGATTGGAAATCCTCATGGGTGGAGCAATACACGAAATTTCTTTATAACACTGCTGACATGGCTCAGGTCATGGAAGTGGAAGCATTGATCATTGAAGAACCATCACTCCCCTACCTGCCATATGGACAACAATCAATTGATCCCAACGAAACATCCAGAATAATCTCCACGGACAAGTGGAAAGCGATCATCTCTGAATTACGTGCACGGTTTTCTGGTAAGTTGATCGGTGTGGCCACTTTTAGCGCTAATAACAGCTATATTCCAGCCTGGCTTGACCAGGTGGATATGGCGTATGTCCTATTATCCCCTGTCCTGGATGTCCGCGAAGGTTCTGTACAGGAAATCAAACAGCAGTTTATCCAGATCCTGGATGAACAGGTTTATCCGAACCTGAGTGAATATGGAAAACCGGCGTTGATTGGTCTTTCTTATGCTTCTTCTGAAAACGCCACATTGGGTTTACAAATCACCCAACCACAGATTGTTAGTCCTGAGGCTGCCACAATCGATAAATTATCCATGGAGTTGCAGGCAAGAATTTACAATGCAGCAATCTTGAGCGCAGCACCACGGGAGTGGATCATCGGGTTTATTTCACGGGGGTTCTTCCCATATGCAGAATTGCAGGATGGCAGTTCTTCAATCTACCGGAAACCTGCCTCAGAAATTCTTTGGTTTTGGTTCCATTACCTGCTTAACAAGACACCAAATTAATATTCTCTGGAGATTCTATTGACACACAAGGATAAAAACACACAATACCTTGCACATATTGGCTTGCTATTACCAAACCAGCCTGGTTATAACCTGTCCAATGCCAGGCTTGTGGAAGATGTTATTCTCCACAAAGAAGGCATTCTCTCCCATACCGGGGCAGTCATCGTAGAGACCGGTGTCCATACCGGCCGGTCACCCAATGACAAATACATCGTGAACAATACCAGCCTCCAGGATGAGCAAATTGAATGGGGGAATGTGAATAAAGCCATCAGTCCTGAGGATTTTGATCGAATATTCGGAAAAGTTGGAGATTACCTGCATGGAAAAAAACTATATGTTCAGGACGTGATTGCCGGCAGAGATCCTAAATATGCCAGAACTTTTCGTGTTGTTACTGAGTTTGCCTGGGCGAACTTATTTTCCCGAGACCTTTTGCTCCCAACAGTTCTACAGGAAAAGGGTGATCCTGATTTCACTTTGATCCATGTTCCACTATTTTTTGCTGATCCTGACACAGACCATACGAAATCCGGTACCTTTATCATCATCAATTTCCAGGAACGCATGGTGCTGATCGGGGGAAGCTCTTATGCGGGAGAGATAAAAAAGTCGGTATTCACTGTGATGAACCGGGTTTTGCCTGAAATGGATGTCTTTCCGATGCATTGCTCTGCAAATATCGGGAAGAAGGGCGATGTTGCCCTCTTTTTCGGTTTATCAGGTACCGGTAAGACCACCTTATCCTCCAGCCCGGATCGCCACCTCATTGGTGATGATGAACATGGCTGGAGCACGGATGGAATTTTCAATTTTGAAAATGGATGTTACGCAAAAACGATCAACCTCAGTCGTGATTTGGAGCCGATGATCTGGGACGCATCCCAACGTTTTGGATCTGTTCTTGAAAATGTCGGTTACAGCATGGAAACGAGAGAGATCGATTTCAATGACAATACCAGGACCGAAAATACCAGGGCTGCTTACCCCCTGGCGTACATTGACGGTCATGTGATCACTGGAAAAGGTAATCACCCCGATAATGTGTTCTTTCTTAGCGCGGATGCCTTCGGTGTTCTTCCGCCAATATCTTTGCTTACCAAGGAACAGGCTGTTTACTATTTTCTCTTGGGTTACACCGCCAAACTGGCCGGCACGGAAAAGGGACTTGGTGCTGAACCAGAAGCGACTTTTTCAACCTGCTTTGGTGAACCGTTCTTACCGTTATCTCCTGTCGTGTACGCAAATATGCTCTTAAAAAGGATTGAAGAGCATGATCCAAAAGTATGGTTGATCAATACCGGTTGGAGCGGCGGCCCATTTGGGGTCGGTAGAAGGATTCGCCTCCCCTATTCTCGTGCCATGATCAGAATGGCGCTTGAAAAAGGAATCCCGGAATCCAATTTTAGTGTAGAAGAGTATTTTGGTTTACGTGTTCCCACCTCCGTTGATGGTGTACCGGATGAGATCCTGCATCCGATCGCCACATGGCAGGATAAGGATTATTATCGCAGGACTGCTGCCGGTTTGATCGAAAAAATGCGTTTACGGATGAAACGATTCGAAAACGTTTTAGATCCGGCGATACTGAATGCAGGACCGAAATCCAGATAGAGTTTTCCTAAGGAAATAACTGGCGAACAATCGCCAGTTTTTTTATAGGATGTAATGGACAGCCACAGCAGCTAAGATGAGGAATGGCGCGTAAGGAATTGCCGAGAAAGCTTGATACTTTCTAAAAACACTCATGATGACTATATAAAGCAAGGAGAACACTCCTCCAGCCAGGATTGCAAGCAATAGAACAGCAATGATGATTGGCCAACCGGTCAACAAACCGAGGAAAGCACTCACATACACATCCCCAAAACCGAGCGCAACTTCTTCGATCTCCTGCTTTCGAATTCTTCCCATGATCTTGTTGAAAAGAACACCCAGATAGTATAGCAACAACATGATCAGAAAACCGGCCAAGCCCCCGGCAAGCGTGATGATCAAACGATGCGAAAAGGTGCCTTCCCGCATAAGCAATCCATACACAAAAAAGAGGATTAATCCAACGTAACTCGTTTCTTTGAGTACAACGCGATACTCGATGTCGATCACCAGGATCACCCCCAGAAAGATCAGGACGGGAATCGTCGCCCAATAACTGAGATTACCAAATGGAAAAAATTTCAGCATTACGCTCGCAATGATGGAGAGTATTAAAACGATGATCACTCTCGCCGGTGTTTTATTGCCGCATTTTGAACATTTAAACGAAAATAAATATTCTTTGAGGGAAAACAGTTTTCCGCAATTAAGACAGATCGGTTGCGAAAACCTCCTGCTAATCGGTAAAACGTCTGCCAGGTAATTAATGATGATACCAACTAGTGAACCAATTAATGCACTGATGATCAATGGCATATTACCCTCTATTAAAGCGACTCGATGGTGTTCGATATTGAAATAGTATAATGCATGCTAATCGTATGATTAACCATGAATCCAGTCCTCTCAATTCTGTAATTCAATCTCTCATAACGGATCCGTTGTTCAACGCGAATATTGTTTACTTTCGCGACAGTGAACCACGGTCGTCTGTTTTGCATGCCTTCCCGGAGGACTTGCACCCCGCTCTTACCAACCAATTAAGACAAATGGGTATAGAGAGCCTGTATTCGCATCAGGCGCAGGCATTGGAGCTTTATAAACGCCATGAGAACTTTGTAATTTCAACAGGTACTTCCAGTGGTAAGAGCTTGTGTTACCAGCTGCCGATCCTTAATTCAATGTGCAGGGAAATCGAAAACACAGCTTTGCTGCTTTTCCCAACCAAAGCTTTAACCAATGACCAGTTGAATGGGTTGCGTAGCCTGATTCCGGTTGAAATGACAGGATTGATCCGCGCTGCAATATACGATGGAGACACTCCGCAAAAAGATCGGGCAGCTATCCGGAGCAACGCGAATATCTTACTTACTAATCCGGATATGCTCAATGTCGGGATACTTCCACATCATCCATCCTGGGCAAGGTTCTTTGAAAACCTGAGGTTTGTGGTCATAGACGAAGTACACATTTACAAGGGAATTTTTGGCTCACACGTTGCGAACCTGATGCGTCGGTTACAAAGAATTGCCAGCTTCTATCATTCCGATCCAATTTTCATCCTGACCTCGGCCACGATACACAATCCGGCAGAATTGGCTAAGAAACTGGTTGAACAGGATGTGGTCCTCATTGATAAGGATGGTTCGCCACAAGGTCAAAAGTACTTCATGATCTACAATCCTCCGTTGATCAATGAGGAATTGGGAGTAAGAGAAGGTTTACTCACCACGACCGGTAAGTTGATTTCAATTTTGTATCAAAAGAATATTCAAATGCTCGTTTTCTGCCGCACAAGGCGATTCGTTGAGATTCTGTTGCGGGAAATTCGAAAAGTCATACAAATATCACCTGCCCGAATGCGGGGGTATCGCAGCGGATACCTGAAGTCAGAACGACGTGAAATAGAAACCGGACTGAAAAATGGCTCGATCAGGATTGGTGTAGCGACCAACGCGCTGGAATTGGGTGTGGACATTGGCGGAGTAGACGCTGTGCTGCTTCCCGGCTACCCCGGCACAATCGCTGCCCTTACGCAACGGGCAGGACGCGCCGGCCGAAAATTTAACCCTTCACTCGCTGTATTCATCGCGTCAATGAATCCGCTTGATCAATTCCTGGCCAGAAACCCGCAGTACCTGCTTTCCCGGAATCCGGAAGAAGCCTTGATCAACCCGGATAATCCCCTGATCCTGATCGAACATCTACAATGCGCAGCTGCTGAGCTTCCCATTCATTCTGACGAAAGCTTCGGAAAGTTGACCCAGCAGAATGTTCAGGCGTACCTTGATTACCTTGTGGATGCGGGTATCCTTTACAGGAAAAATGAACAATACTACTGGATTTCGGATGATTATCCCACCCAACACGTGTCATTACGTTCCACAGCATCAACTTCGATTCTTTTGAGGACTTTTCAGGATGGTGAAGCAAAAGTAATCGGTGAAGTGGATTACAACAGTGGTCTCTGGATGGTGCATCCGGGAGCCATTTACATCCATGATGGAGAAACATACCGGGTGGAACAATTGGATCTTGAAAACAATGTGGCTACACTTGCACATTTTGATGGGGACTATCTAACGGAACCGGTTATTACCGCGGAGGTTGAGGTCATTTCAATCACTCAATCCTCAGATCACAAGTATTATTCACTTAACCATGGTGAAGTGATCGTAAAAAGCAGGGTAAAAGGATACAAACGCATAAAGTGGAGTACCAGGGAAACCTTGGATTTTGCAGATCTGGATCTTCCTCAAACTGAATTACAAACGGTAGGATTTTGGCTGGTTCTGAAAAACGAGTGCATCGAATTGATGCGTGAGGCGGGGATGTGGCGAAGTGACCGCAACAATTACGGTCCGGATTGGGAGCATATTCGAAAAATTGTTCGCCAGCGGGATCAATACACCTGCCAGGTGTGCGGGAAAACCGAAACCCTTGAAGAGCATCACGTACACCATAAAATCCCATTTAAATCCTTTGTGGGTCCAGATAAGGCGAATGTATTGAATAACCTGGTCACTCTTTGCGCAGATTGTCATAGCATAGTTGAAAGCCAGGTCCGTGTTCGAAGTGCGTTATCCGGTTTGAATAACCTGCTGGAATCCCTGGCTCCTTTGATGGTTATGAGCGATGCAGGCGATTTGGGTAATTTTTTTGATCCAATGGCTAAATTTGCAGCCAATCAACCGGCGATCATTTTCTATGACAACATACCAGCCGGAATTGGCCTGGCAGATCATCTATACGAAAGGTTTCAAGAAATGTTAATCAATGCTGCCGACGTCGTGACACAATGTGAATGCAGCGATGGCTGTCCCTCCTGTGTGGGTCCATCTTTGGATAGCAGCAGCGGCGGTAAAACGGAAACCCAACAACTGATAAAATACCTTCAGGAATGATCAATAATGGATGCGCTGGCTAACCGCTTAAAAGGATTAGGATTCAAACCCGCTTCAACTGTTCAATCAACGGACCGGAAGAGTCGAATCTCGCTTGAAGAAGCCATTCAGGGCGCGGTAATGGAAAACTCCGCCGGTTCGTTTGTGATGAAGGAACAGCTTTATCCTTATAACCATAAACATGGCGATGTAACCTTTTCAGGCAGCATCTCGACCGGATCGATCAGTAAAACCGCCAGGATCGAGCCATCCAATAACGCTCTAGATCGAATGCTCTTTATTGACACAGAGACCTCAGGTCTATCAGGTGGAGCGGGCACATTCGCTTTTCTAATTGGTGTCGGTCGATTTGTGGCAGAAGGCTTTCTTTTGCAGCAATTCATTATGCGCGATCCAACCGAAGAACAATCCATGCTGCTGCATTTATCGAATGTGATTGATCAGGACTCAATTTTTGTCACTTTTAATGGAAAATCTTTTGATATCCCATTGATCCAATATCGGTTTATCCTCAATCGTTTTCCGGACCGCATTCGTGAATTACCCCATCTTGACATCCTCCATCTTTCTCGAAGACTTTGGCGAAAGCAATTGTCCTCATGCACGTTGAAGGATTTGGAGGTATCGATCCTTCATTTTGCACGCACCAGCGAAGATGTACCCGGGTGGATGATCCCTGATATCTACTTCGAATATTTACGCACCAATGATCCAAAACAGATTGCGGATGTGGTCTATCACAATGCGCAGGATATCGTGTCACTGGCTGCGTTGTTCATCCATATTTCAGAATTATTGCAGGCTGACACTCTTGGCAAGGAATACTCAATTAATGATTTGATCGCCATCGGTCGCATTTATTGGGATATGCGCGAATTTGAAATGGCAGGAAAAATTTACCGCAATTGCCTTGAAAAAAGACTCAACAACAATCAAAAAATTGCGGTTAATTACGCGCTCGGACAGTATTATAAATACTTGCAGGACTATGTGATTGCCGCGGAACACTGGAAGACTGCGGCGTCTATTGGTGATTTGGCTTCCTGTGTTGAGCTGGCGATGTATTATGAGCATAGAAACCGGGATATTACTTCAGCGTTGGAGTGGTCTGAACTTGGTTTATCATTTATTGCAGAAGCCGAAAAGACCCAAAACCAGTTGCATTACAAGAAAGATCTGGAAAAAAGAATTGCCAGATTAAAAATGAAAGGAAGGAAGAATGTTCAAGAAACGGACTAGAGAAGAAGTGGTTTATGTCGCAAATGGAATGCTGGAGGCTGAGTCCGTTAAGATCCTTCTCGAGTCATTCAATATTCCAGCTTTTACCAACCAGGAATCTGCCGGGACTGTTTATGGCTTTGGCGTCGGTCCCATGGGTGAAGTAGAGATCATCGTCCCGCAGAAATATATCGCTGATGCAAAACGTATCATCGAAGAGATGAGAGCTGGTAACCTCGAAGAATCCGAATCAGATCAGGATCAATAGGACTTTTTCTTTGCGTTTTTTATACCGAAGTAGACTTTTTCCGGAGTAAGCGGGAAATCGTCAAACCACACCCCTGTAGCAGAGTGAATTGCGTGGATCACAGCAGGTGCAAAAGGCATGAATGGCATTTCTCCCATTCCCCTAACTCCCCACGGACCTACTTTGTCAGGGTTTTCCAAAATGATTGATTCCACCTCAGATGGAATATCAAGCACGGTTGGGATCAGGTAAGTTGATAATTTATCGGTCAATACTTTTCCGTCTTTTTGAATGAAGTTTTCCAGGATCGAATACCCGGCAGCCTGGACAATGGCTCCCTCGATCTGACCTTCGATCAGCATTGGATTAATGGCTTTGCCAACATCATCAGCACAAATGACCCTGGTGATCCTGATTTTTCCTGTTTCCTCATCCACTTCGCATTCAACAGCTTCTGCTACATAGCCATAAGCAAAATTGGGCGTACATTTGCCGTTTTCAACATCATATGGTGTAGTTTCGGGGGCAAAATACCGGTATTCTGCTACAGCTGGTCTTTCCTCGGCCTTCCATTTGGAAAGTGCCTGTTCTGCTGCTCCTTTTATGGCATTGCCAGCCATGAAGGTCATTCTGGAGGCGCTAACACTGCCTGAATTACCGGTGAAGGCTGTATCTGATGGAATGAGTTCCACCATTTCCGGATTGACGCCAAGAGCATGTGCTGCCATCTGTATAAAAACGGTGTGTGCACCTTGACCCACTTCCGCACCTGCGTGGCGTAAAATGACCTTTTCAATGTCGCGCTGGCCGAATATTTCCACAGCAGCCCAGCAATTTTCCTTCGCTCCAAATGAAAACCCGATATTTTTGAACGCACAGGAAAATCCTATCCCATGTTTTTTGCCATTCTCCGTCCAACTAACTGGCCTGGAAAATCCTGAATCCTTTCCAAGCGTCCAGCCTGCGCTTTTTGCACATGTCTCCACAACCATGTCGAGACTGACCCCTGCTGGCAACGGGCTGTCAACCGGGAGTAAGTCCCCTTCCCGCAGCAGGTTTTTCATGCGCAGCTGAACCGGATCCATGTTAAGTTTTTCAGCAATTTTATTGATCTGGCACTCCGCAACAAACGCACCTTGTGGACCGCCAAACCCCCGGAATGCTCCACCGGGTAAATTGTTTGTATATACTGCCCGGCTATCCAATCGAACATTGGGGATTTTATATGGACCGGTTGTCATGAGGGTTGCATTGCCCAATACTTTCGTGGATGTGTAACAATATGCGCCACCATCGGCGAGAATATCAACATCGGCGGCCAGCAATGTGCCGTCCTGGGCGGCAGCCCACCGCGTCTTGATCTCATACGCGTGTCTTTTGTGATGCCCGATTATCGATTCTTCCCTCGTCCAGGTGATTTTGACAGGTCTAATAATTCCCTTTTCCTTTAATCTCAATACAGCCAGGGCAAGTATGATCTGCACGGACATGTCTTCGCGACCGCCAAAGGCACCACCAATTGCAGGGTAGATCACCCGTATCTTATCGCTTTCCATATTCAATGCATGGGCGATTTGATCCTGGTCTTTATGTGTCCATTGCCCTGCCACAACGACTGTTATTCGATCTTCCTCATCCAGATAGGCCACTCCAGCTTCAGGTTGTAAATAAGCATGTTCCTGGACGGGTGTCTGATAAACTGCCTCAACGATTACGGCAGCGGTTTTAAAGGCTTCTTCTGTGTTGCCTTTCCGGATCTTGTTGTGAGCAAATATGTTGGAGTCACGTTCAGGATGTATT
>CAYWVP010000034.1:0-13422 GCA_964461605.1 uncultured Anaerolinea sp. | reverse complement strand
TTGCCCGGGGTCGGGCCAAAGACGGCTTCACGCCTGGCGTTCTTTCTGTTAAAAGCTCCACAGGACCTTGTCCAGCAACTATCCGGAGCGCTGGTCAATCTAAAATCTGCCACGGGTTCCTGCAAATTGTGCTCGAGCATCACGCTGGCAGGTCAGGAACACTGCGAGATCTGCAGTGATCCATCGCGTAAAGATGGGACGATCTGCGTGGTGGAGGAACCGCTGGACGTGCTGGCGCTGGAGCGCACCGGAGGGTTCCATGGGCGTTACCACGTGCTGCAGGGCGTGTTATCCCCCATTGAGGGCATCGGGCCGGATGACCTGACCGTGCGGGATTTGATCGAGCGGGTGAAAGCCGGAGAAGCGAGTGAGATCATCCTGGCGACCAACCCCAGCATGGAAGGGGACGCGACAGCCTTATACTTACGCCAGCAGCTGATTCCATTGGGCGTGCGTGTCACACGGCTGGCGCGCGGGCTGCCGGTGGGCGGTGACCTGGAGTATGCCGATCAGAACACATTGCTGCGGGCTTTAGCCGGCAGACAGGAAATGACATAAAAAAACCGGAGCGTGAGCTCCGGTTTCTCTAATCAATAATCGATCAACGCCGGAAAGCCGGCAGTTCAAGTTTCCTGCCGTTGTCATCGACGAGGTAGAATGGCAACCAGACCACGGCGAAAATATCCGAGAAAATGTCGCTCTTGGCAGGGTTGATGGTGACCTCGGATGTTTCATCCGCGATGCCTTCCCACTTTTCCCTGACTTTCTTTTCAATCTCCACTTTCGCGGCTTTCAGTTCCTCCAGCTGATCCAGGTATTGCTTGAGGGTTGTTTCTTCAGCTTCCAGTTTGTCCTTGGCGGCTGAAGCCATGCGGTTCTTGGATAACGTGCCACTGATGCTGCGTTTTCTGCCGGTCAGCATACCGATGATGGCAGAACCACCCGTGGCAAACGTTTCAATCCGGCGTTGGTTCACTGAGGATTGGGCGGCTTTCACATCCAATTCCTGCGCCTCAATTTTGCGTTCCATGGCTGCAATTTTCGTCTCGTAGCTGCCGACCGCTTTGTCTACCTCAGCTTTTACCGCATCTTCGACGGCGTCCTGGGCTTTACGGCGGAAATCCGCTTCGCTCATATCGGGGGTTCCGTACAGTTTTAGTTTGTTGTTTGAGACGATCTTCAACCCGCCGCTGCGGTAAATCCAATCCAGGAAATCTTTTTTGATCTCGTTCACTTTTTTCGTGTCCGCCAGCCAGGAGGGAACGGGGTGGAATTGGCTTTTGGGAAGCGGTTGAATATCCAATTTCTGCTTATCAAACTCTCCGGTGATCATATCCTCCCATCGGATCAAACCACTACCGGGTTCTTCCAGTATCGCCGCGGTTTTGCCGACGTGTTCCAGGTTGTACTGACGGGACAGGTAGCGAACTTCAGCCTGTGCCATCAACCCGGGCCGGTAGACGATCCCCTCTGATGCCACTCCGCCCGTGATCCGGGCGCTTGACGCGGCTTCGCTGATGCCCAGGTTGTTGGGGAAGAAATATTCCGGGATATCTCCCGGTACCGCGGGACGGCTGGTGGAATAACCTGATCCATCGCGTATAGAATCGGTTTTTCCTGAAGGTTTTGGATCTGTACTTGAAGAACCGGCAGCGGTTGTCACCGAGCCAGCCCCGACCAGCGCGTTGGCGGCTGCCAGTTGATCCCTGGTCATGGGACCGGCGAGGTAATTCATCGCCCAGCGTGTGTTGAAGAGCACCGGCGCGGATTTGTAGACGCTGTGCAGGAGGAAAACCCGTTTGCCCAACCCCGAAATCATCTGGTCCAGGACACGGATGTCGGTTGTACCGCCGGCGGAGGATAGACCATCAAGCAGTCGTTGTTTGTCCTGCTCAGTTTGCAGGCGTCCGATCATCCACGTACCGGCGTTGGAAAGCGCTTTGTAATCAACGTCGACAGGATTTTGCGTGGCAAGCAGCAGCCCCACTCCGAAAGCACGCGCCTGTTTGAGCATGCGCAGCATGACCGTTTTGGAGGGCGGGTTGGCAACCGGCGGGAGGTAACCCATGATCTCATCGAAATACAGCAGAGCGCGCAGGTTGCCGGTGCCGCGTTGACCGCGCATCCAGCTTTCCACAGCAGCAAACAGCAGGGTAACGAAGAACATGCGTTCATTCTCGCTCAGGTGTGCCAGGTAAAAGACTGAATGGCGCGGTCCGCCGTCTTTGGTGTAAAGCATGGCTTGCACATCCAGCGGCTGACCCTGCTGCCAGACCTGGAATGAGGGCGAGGCGAGGAAGTTATTCAGGAGCAGTGCCAGGTCGAAGCGTTCGCGTTCCGGGTAGAAGGAATCCATGGGGAAAGCGCCCAGGCGGTCCATGGGGGGATTTTGCACCTGGAGGATCAGGTCGGTGAGGTTTAACGAGTTGTTTTGAATCCAGGCGTTTTCGATCAGGCTGGATAGCAGGATGTGTTCGCGGGAGCGCAGGGGGTCGATGTCACTGATGCCGATCAATCCCAGGATGGCGGTAACTGTGGTGGAGATCCTTTCCCGCAGGACTTCAGCGTTCTCAGAAAACGGGATGCTGGGCGCTTCGAACGACGAAAGGATGTTGACGGGCACGCCGGAGGTTGAGCCAGGAGAGTAGATCGTGTATTCCGCCGCATCTGCCAGTTCCTGGAGTTGTTCTGCGCCAATGCCCCAATCCGCCAGACCCTGTTTCCAACGGGCAGCGGTTTCTTCAGCTAATTGCGCTACGGATTTACCCTCACGGCGTGCGGCTTCAGGGTCGATCCAGGGCTCAAAATCCGAGGGGGACTGCTTCGGGAAATGCAGTACCAGGTTGGTCAGATCGCCTTTGGGGTCGATGATGATGGCCGGGGTCTTATGCAAGGCGGCTTCTTCAAGAAGACCGATGCAGAGGCCGGTTTTACCAGAACCTGTCATACCGGTTACGACACAATGCGTGGTCAGGTTGGAAGGATCCAGAAGGACAGGTTCCTCCGTCGGACCCTTGGTCTTCGGGTCGTATACTCTTCCAAGAAAATAATTGGCATTCATAGGAGTCATAATTTCCACCTCTTTTTTTCTTTTATTATAGATGATTTTGATTACGCCTGGTTCAACATGAAAATCCAACCTCTGGTAAATCTGGCCCGATTCTTGTACCTGATAATTTACTAATTCTCAAGGCCACCCCCGGAAATTCACAACTGGCCGGCATAGAGGTTCTTATTGTATAACCTGGACGTTTATCCCATTCACTATAAAGCGGGCAAAGCTGAACCACAACTGCCCGGATTGCTCGCGCTGAACCCGCCGCGGCGCTGCGGACGCGGGCGTGAGCTTGACCAATTGATCGCGCTTGTCCACCTGGTCGGCAAGACTGAAATTACAGGTGAGGTGCTCGAAAAATGGCTCGATAAAAAAGCAGCTCTGTTCTACAGCTCCCCGGGTTCGGTCACCAACGCGCTGCGTCTGATGGCTGAAGCGATCAACAACGAACTGCTCGAGCGGAACCTGAAGAAGGCCGGCACGGGACCGCAGGTGAACGGCTCGCTCTGCCTGGTGGTGATCCGCAAGGATATCCTCTATACACTGGTGATCGGACAGGCGCCGGTTGTTGTGATGAACCGCTCCACCGCGGTGGAATACAGTGATTCATCCAATCACGCCAGGGGGCTGGGGGTCACCCAGACCATCAATTGCCATTTCAATCAGTTGAGCATTGCCGGCAATGAATCGATCCTGCTTGCACCAGCCGGCAGCCCGCAATGGACACTCAGTTCCCTCGAAGACGCGGGGAAACTTGCCGTGGAAGACTTGGGAGCAAGGTTGCTTGTTGACCGACCGTTGGGAATGCGAGCAGCTTTAATTCGTTTAGGAGAAGGCAGCGGGCAAATTGTGGTCAAGTCTCTGGCAGCTGTGAGCGGTGGCATGGCCAAAACAATCGAAAATGCAGGGCTTGAACCTGCAGCGGATGCGCAACCAGCCAGCAGCGCTGGTCTACAACAGGCTGGTGAGGCTGCCTCCCAACAGGCGGAACTGCCGCTTCCACTACCGGGGTTTGAGCAGGCATTATCCCTTGATGGATCTGTGCTTGAGCAGACGGAGATTCCCTCGGATGCAGTGGCATCTCAGGTGGAACCCAGCCCGGACCGGTCAATCCGGCGTGACCGCCGCCAATTACGTGAAGAAAAAGCACTGCAAAATGATGCCGGGCGGGTGCGGAAAACAGCCGGGAAACTGGACAAACCGGCAGATGCGTCCAGCTCACCGCTGACCGAAGTGCTCAAGAAAACTAAAGCAGAGTCGGTCACAGTTCCGCGTTACCTGTACTTGTTGTTTGCCATTGCTGTGCCGCTCGTTGTGGTGGCGATCGCCGTTTCGGTGTACATTAACCAGGGCAGAACCCAGCAATTCACTTATTACCTCAATGAAGGGCAGAAATATGCCACACTGGCTGCAGATGCGAAAGATGACCCGGTGATGCATTCATTCAACCTGCAGGCATCACTCATGTACCTGCAGAAGGCTTCCCAATTCGGGTCAACCGAGGAATCCAATCTCCTCGTAGCCTCCATTCAGCAGCAACTGGACGAGCTGCAGGGTGTTGTACGGTTGAATATGCGGCCATTGGCGCTCAGCGAGCGACCGGGGGATGTGAATATTTCGCAAATCGTTGCTTCCAATACCGACCTGTACATGCTGGACAGCAAAGCCGGCAGGGTTTTGCACTATGACCTTTTCGGGGAGGAATATGTGCTGGACAAAGGTTTTGATTGCGGTCCCAACCCCGACAATCCCTTGAACAGCATCGGAAAACTGGTCGACATCATCGGTTTGCCAACCGGAAATTCTTTTGGTGCGACGATTTTCGGTATTGATGGATATGGGAACATTGAGTTTTGCATTCCCGGTGAATCGGGGGTGGTTTCTTCTCTTATTGCTCCGGATGCCGGCTGGCAGGAGATCAAAGCCGTTTCGATGTACCAGAATTATCTGTACATCCTGGACCCAGGAAATAACGCCGTTTTCAGTTACGCCGGAACAGGCATCCTGTTCGAGGACAAACCCCGTTTGTTTTTCGATAATGTCATCCCGGATATGGCGCAGGCGGTGGATATTGATGTATACGCGGATGAACTATACATCCTGCGCTCCAATGGGGAAATGGTGGAGTGCACATACAGCCACATGAAATCGTACAAACTGACAGAATGCATGGATCCTGCGCCTTACAACGATATGCGTGCAGGACAAACTGCGCAGGCTGTCAGCTTTCCGGACTCGCAGTTTGTTCAGATGCGTATGACACCGGCCCCGGATTCGTCTCTATACCTGTTGGATGCGCACGGTACGGGAATCTACCATTTCAGTCTGCAGCGCAATCTGCAGAAGATCTATCAACCGGGATTTACAGACCCTGAATATTCGCCAAAAGGCGCGGTGACCAGCGTGGGTTTCTCACCCGGCAAGGCGATCTTCATGGCATTTGGCAACCAGATCTATTCCGGCGTGATGCCTTAAAAATTCAACGGGAATAATTAAACAAACGATCAAGCAATGATGATTAATGGCACCGGGATGAACGTGATGATGAATATGATCAGCGCGATGATCCCCAGTACCTTGCGCCGGGTATCCAAAGGGGTGATCTGGTCCAGCGGTTCGGCGTAGCGCCTGCCGAAGAGGAAGACCAGCCCCGCCCATAACCACCAACCAGACCAGAAGAAACCCAATCCGATCAGCAAAGCCAGGATGAGGGGAAGAATGCGCCGCGACCACTTGGTGCCGAACAGGAGATGGAAGATGTGTCCCCCGTCCAGCTGACCGGCCGGGATGAGGTTAAGCGAGGTGACCAGAAAACCCACCCAGCCCGCCCAGGCAACCGGGTGGATCAACACATCCATGGCTCCATAGGGAGTGGGTTGACCGGTGAAGAAATAACGCAGCCAGTAGAGAACTGGACCGGAATCACCAAAGGTGGCTGGTTGGGGAAGCAGTTCGCCGTATTGCAGGTATTTCAGGAACAAGTAAATGAGGGAGTTGCCTTCCATCTGCATCCCCTGACCCTCGGGGAACATCAGTGGAATGTTGTTGAGGGTGGAGAGTGATAAGCCGATCAGCACAACCACGATCGAGACAATGAAACCGGCGATGGGTCCTGCCACGCCGATATCCATCAATACGCGGCGATTCTTCGGCACTTCTTTCATACTGATGAAAGCGCCCATTGTACCCAGCGGTGTGAACGGCAGCGGGATGAAGAAAGGCAGCGTAACGTGTACACCATGCATTCTGCCGGCGATGTAATGCCCCATCTCGTGGGTGGACAGGATGGCCAACAGGCTTACCGCGAATGGCCAACCGGCATTGATGATCTGCCTGGCGGCTGTTATCGGGTCGTTGGAAAGATCAGTTTGCAGGCTGCTCAAACCGCCCGAGACCAGCACGCTCAGCACAGTAACGAGGAACATGATCAGGTTGACCATGGGGCGACCCGGTTTAGGGGCGGGGGGAGAATTGACAAGGAGGATCTCCTGAGTGCCATTCTCTTCGCGAAACAGCGGGATCAATCCATGAGGTTTGACACTCTCAGCCAAACGGTCGTACGCTTCGGTGGAATCCGGGGCAATGAGGTGACCGCGGTAACGGGCTATGTAACCCTGCCTGTTGTCACCGTGTGTAATGTCTTCGATGTTAAAAACCCTGCGAACCAGCGCGTCCAGTAGTTCGGGGTACTCGTTGTAATCCATTTATTCTCCGTATTGATGAAGGCGGGAATGGATGGGAGTCGAACCCACCGCGGCCCGCATAACGACCCGCCACCGATTTTGAAGACCGAGGAGCCCACCGGGACTCAGCCACTCCCACGGTTAAGAATACCCCAGCCGCAACCATTTGGCAAGGCTGGTACCTGGATAGGGCAGATTAAAAAATGCCTGGAAAGGTCGCAGTCAACCAGGGAGACATTTGCAGGACGACCACACCTGCCAGTATCCCTACAAGGATACCGGCCAGAATATCGGAAAGATAGTGGACGCCCATCCAAACCCGGGCAAGACTGACGAGGAGCGCCCACACGCAGAGCACGATACCCAGCCAGAGAGGTCCGGCACCAAAGGCGATGATGGCCAGCATGGCAGTACGCGCGGCGTGACCGGAGGGGAAGGAGTGCGGATCGGTGTTGCGATAGATCGCGCCCCAGTTGCCTTCAGGGCGGCGACGGCGGATGGTGAATTTGATGGCAAGCACAACCAACGCCAGACCAACTGTGCCGCCGGCCATCAACGCGGCCATGTGGTGCCACTCACCACGCGTGATCAACCAGATTCCGAACAAACCCAATAACACGAACCAGGAATCCCCTGAGTGAGCGAAGAAGGCTGCAGCGGGTTTGAACCTGGTCTGGGTCTCGGTCAATCGCAATTTTGCGGTGGTTGTTTCATCCCATTGAAGGAACTTTTTTATCCACATGCAGCCAATTCTACCGCATGCCAGCGTCCTGGTCATTAACAAATTGGCGATCATGCGTCAGGCAGGCTGCTTACCCGGGTACGGCTGAAACCAGTCATGCGTGAATGGGTGCGCGATCATTTATTATTTAAAAGTAAAATTATGGTAAAAAACGAATTTGTAAATTGACACAAAAAAGGATTACCGTATAATGAATCCTAGCTATTCTCATCCGTTCGTCATAGTCTCAACCTTACAACTGAAGCGAGAAACCGTCATGAAAAAGCACTTCCTTTATGTTGTCTTTTCGATCGTCCTTATACTCGGTATCTTACTCTCCGGATGCACAACAACCACGACTGAAGGCACAAGTCTGAACACTTATCGGGTTACAGCTGTGCGCAGTGCGAATTGCGACTACGGGGGAGAGATTAAATCAGTTCAGTCAGTCGATGAATACACGGTGCGTTTTACTTTGTGTTACCCTGATTCAGCGTTCCCGGCGAAACTGGCTGCACCGATCTTCACCATCCAGGATAGTGAATTTTTAAATGCGACCAAGGGGGATTCTGTCGCCATCTCTGCTGCGCCCAACGGAACCGGTCCATATATCTTAAAAGAGTGGCGGGCTGGTACAGACACCACACTGGTGCCGTCGCCCACGTACTGGGGAGTTCCACCAGCCACACCCAAGATTGAATTTCGCTGGCAGCCTGACCAGAGCCGCCGCTTCAGCGAATATGATTTCACGGCGATCGAAGGGATGGATTTTCCTTCCATCGTTATGACCAAGCCTTTTTCCTATCTAACCTACACGTATGCGAATCCAGACTTAAAAGTGGTCACGCATGAACCCCTGAACCTGTACTACCTTGGTTTTAACAATAACATTCCGCCCTTTGATAACGTTAAAGTGCGACAGGCCATTTCCTACGGGCTGGACCGGGCTTCATTGCTCGATATATCCTTCCCCGGTGGTACGGAACTGGCACAGCAAATAATCCCGACGGGTGTTACGCCGGGACGCACCGCAGAATTACGTTGGCATACCACCAACCAGGAACAGGCAACAGCACTGCTTACTGAAGCTGGATATGACACAGCCCAGGAAATCACCATCGCCTACCAGAATTCCCCCATGCAAACATTGTATTCACCTGGTGCGCTTGCCCAGGAAGTACGCAATCAGCTGGAGAAGATAGGTGTTAAGGTGGTGTTAAAACCCCTTGACGTCAATGAATTTGAGAAAAGCATAAATGAAGGCAAAGAGATGTTCTTCATTCACTGGTATGCGGTGGATTACCTGGATGGCAATGCCTTTTTTGACAAGCCATTTATCAGCCAGGCTGCCAAATTTGGTAAACCTTACACTGGAATCCAGCAGACTGTGGCGGAGGTACGAGGAGTTGCGAACGCAGACCAGAAACAGGTGCTTTTTGATAAATTGAATATCCTGGTACTAAGCGAGGTTCCGCTGATCCCGCTCGGACATTCTCCGAACCTGACGGTTTTCCGTTCGACGCTGCAAAACATCAGTTCCAACGCGTTTTACGAAAACCTGGAAGAAGTGGTGAGCGACAAGAACACAATCCGGTTTATTGGCGCCTCAGAACCAATGAGCCTGTGGCCTGCGGATGAGGACGATTGGACGACGTTCAGGATCACGCGACTGCTGTATGACACCCTGCTTACGCCGGGATTCGGCGGTGAGAAACTCCAGCCGTTACTGGCCGAGAACTGGGAATCCAACGCGGACCTTACTGAATGGACTTTCAACCTGCGTTACAACGTTCAATTCTCTGATGGCAGCCAATTCGATGCCAATGACGTGGTGGCTTCCTTTTCCGCCATCTGGGATGCGTCCAATCCGAACCACAAGGGACGCAGCGGTGAATTTGCCATGTTCAAACGTTTGTTCGGGAATCACATCAACGCAAAATGATCATTGCAGAACAAACGAAAAGCGCTCCTTAAGTCAGGAGCGCTTTTGTTTTTAGTTAAGCTTTAGATTCCAACGCCGCGCGGCGGATTCGATGATCTTGCGCACCACATCACGATACGTGTAGCCGGCGGTGACGGCGGCGAAGATCAGTGAAGCCTGGTTGGGATCAGGGTCCATCAGGGGGATCGGGTTGACCTCCAACACATACGGTTTGCCGGCAGCATCCATGCGCATATCCATGCGGCACACGTCATATAAGTGTAAAACGTGCATCGCACGCCTGGCAAGCGCCTGGAAGGCGACCGTGTCTTTTTTGCTCAACGGCGCCGGGCTGATGCGTCTGACCTGGCTGTTGAGATCCTCTTTTTGTGAGTTCGAATAAAAGCCGGTGGGTGAGATGATTTCCACAATAGGCAGCACTTCGTTGCCCAATATTCCGATGGTAAACTCGCGTCCGGCCACATACTCTTCTACCAGGATCAGTGAATCAATAATTGATCTAACATATTTCACCTGCCTGACAAGTTCTTCTTCATCGTAAACAATGGCAGAATCATTAATGCCGATGGAAGAACCTTCCACAGCCGGCTTGACGAACAAGGGGTATCTCATGGTGTGGCTGGGTACGTTGACCCCGTCGCGTACCACGACGAAGTTCGCCGTTGGGATATGGGCATCCCGGAACATTTCCTTTGCGACTGCCTTATTGTGCGAAAGGGACATACCCAGTACACCCGCGCAGGTATAAGGGATGCGCAAGCTGTCCAGGATCGCCGGCATCTGGGCTTCGCGGGAGTCACCGTAATGTCCTTCAGAGGAGTTAAAACAAAGATCCGGCGTGAATTTGCGCAGATCGTTAATCGAATCCAAAGTAGCGGGAAAGTATTGAGCGTTGTGCCCCAGTTCAGTCAGCGCCAGTAATATGGCATCCACTGTTCCACGGTCGTCGAGGTCATCCCATCGCCCGGGAGGGTCTTCTTTGTTTACAGGTGCATCTTCCTTAAGATTGGCAAGAACTGCAATGTTCATTTTTTTCTCCGAGTAATTTTCAGAAAACGAGTGCGATTATAAGACGAATCAACAGTAATACAAGAGTGCAATAATGCATCATTATTACCCCCGCCACTCATGACAGGCGCCCGGGATGCTCCCCTTAGATTCCTTTCTGGATTACAATAATTGACCGTATGGAGGGAAAAATGGCAATGAGTCATGATCAACAAAAACGCGTACTGGCGGTCATCCCGGCTTACAACGAAGCGGAACGGATCGGCGATGTGATCACGCGGACAATGCAGTATCTTCCTGTCCTGGTCGTGGATGACGGTTCAAAGGATGAAACAACGGGTGTGGCGCGGTTGATCGGCGCAGAAGTAATCGGACAGACTCCCAATCGCGGGAAGGGGGCGGCATTGATGACCGGATTTAAGTATGCGATTGAAAACCAATATGACGCAGTCCTCACGCTGGATGCTGACGGACAACATGACCCCGCTGAAATCCCGCTCTTCCTGGAAGCGTTCTCACAAGGCGCGGACCTGGTGATCGGTCAGCGTGACTTCAGTAAAATGCCGTTCCCCCGCAATTACTCCAATGCTTTTGGCACCTGGTTGTTCTCGCGTGCGCTGGGTGAGTACTGCCCTGATAACCAATCCGGTTATCGCCTGCACTCACGAAGGATGGTTGAAGCCTCATTAACAAGCGGGGAATCCAATTTTGAGTTTGAGGTGGAGATCATCGTGCGCTGCGTCAGCCTGGGTTACAAGTTGGCATGGGTCCCCATCAAGACCATCTACGCGGGTGAGCGCAGCCACATTAAACCGTTGCGCCATGCCAGGCATTTCCTGCGTATCGTCAGTCAGACGCGCGCGATAATGGCACAGCAGAAGAAGCCCTGAAATTGCACATATTTCGTCCATTACAGGTAAAATAAATCTCTGCATTGAGGTTTAACTGGCTTTTCACTGCAAATTGATCTCTAATGCAACCAAAAATCTTAATTGTGACCACAACTGGTGAGGGTAGTAATGATCAATACTCAACAAAGTATCAATGAGTTTCTCCAACAGAAAAAGCTTGCGGTTGTGGGGGTTTCACGGAATAAAGATAAATTCGGCAACATGATCTACCGGGAGTTAAAAACCGCCGGTTACCAGGTTATGGCGGTGAACCCCAACGCCGATATGGTGGAGGGTGACCGTTGTTATGCCGGTTTGGGGGCCTTACCCGAAGTACCGGACGGCGTTATCCTGGTAATTCCCTCTAAACAGGGGGTCGAGACCATAGAAGAGGCCGCCCGGTTGGGCGTGCGCCATGTGTGGGTGCAACAGGGGGCAGATTCACCTGAGATCGAGCGGCGCTGTCGCGAACTTAACCTGGTGTTTGTCAGTGGCGAATGCATTTTCATGTTCCTGGAGCCGGTAAAATCCGTCCATTCCGTGCACCGTTTTTTTAGGAAAGTTTTTGGAAAAATGCCAAAATAAGAAGCGGCCGGGAAAATCCCGGCCTATTTTTTTTATTTCAATTGAGCTATTATTTTTTCCCTGGTTTCGAGAAATTCCTTCAGCTTGATGCGTTCCTTATCGACAACGGCTGCCGGAGCTTTTGCAGCGAAATCGCTGGCCAGCAGTTTTTCCAACCTTTCAACCTGTGAATCAATGATCGTCAATTCCTTGGCCAGGCGGGCGGCGTCTTCCGCTGAATCCACTTTTTCGGCGAGGTCGAGGAAGATCTCCACCCCGGAAACCACCACCGACACAAACGAGCTGGCATCTTCTTTTGCCTTGCGGGTGATGCGGGAATTCTCCTTGTCCAGCGAAGCCAGCACCGCCAGTGTTGAGCACTGACCGCGCAGGATGTCCATTTTGGAACCGGCAGAGATCACCGCGGGGATGCGGCGATCAGGTTTGACCTTCTTTTCAGCGCGTACATTGCGGATGGCGCGAACAATTTCCTGGATGACTGCAAACTCGGACGTGGCTTCGTCTTCCCAGCCCTCTTGTTCACCGGCTTGCGGCCAGGCGGCTGAGATCAACATCTCCTCCCACGGTCGCTTTGAACTGAACGGTTTGTAACCCTTTTCCAGCGCCGCGGCTTTAAGGGATCCCCAGAGTTCCTCGGTCACGAACGGCGTGAACGGGTGCAGCAGGCGCAGGCAGGCATCCAGCACCCGCACCAGGGTGGTTGCCGTGTAATAAGCACGGTCTACCCCTTCAGCCATCTGGATCTTGGCGATCTCCAGGTACCAATCGGCAAAGTCGCTCCAGAAGAATTCGTAGATCTGGCGGCCGGCTTCGCCGTACTGGTAATTTTTGAACAGGCGGTCGGTGTCCCGGATCAAGCCTTTCAACTTTGCCCAGATCCATGAATCTGCCAGCGTCCACTCCGGTTCGTTGCGGGCTGCGGTTGGAGCATTCTGCAGAGTCGAGAGGACAAAGCGTCCGGCATTCCAAACCTTATTGGCAAAATTCCGGTTGGCTTCAACCTTTTTGATATCCAGGTTGGTATCATGACCCGGGGTGGAACCGACGAGCAGGGTGAACCGCAGCGCGTCCGTCCCGAAGCTATCCATGACTTCGATCGGATCGACCACGTTGCCCTTGGTCTTGCTCATCTTCTGACCGTCCTTGTCCAGGATCAAGCCATGCAGGTAAACAGTGTGGAAGGGCACCTGACCGGTGAATTCCAATCCGAACATCATCATGCGCGCGACCCAGAAGAACAGAATATCCGCGCCGGTCTCCATAACGGAGGTCGGGTAGAAGTACTCGAAATCCGGGGTTTTTTCCGGCCAGCCCAGGGTTGAGAACGGCCACAATCCGGAGGAAAACCAGGTGTCGAGCACGTCCTCTTCCTGGCGCAGTGTGGCGTGGCCACATTTCGGGCATTTATCCGGATCTTCGCGGGCAACAATCACCTCACCGCAATCATCACAGTACCAGACCGGGATGCGGTGTCCCCACCATAACTGGCGGCTGATGCACCAGTCGCGGATGTTTTCCATCCAGTTGTAGTAGATCTT
>CAYWVP010000033.1:0-13558 GCA_964461605.1 uncultured Anaerolinea sp. | reverse complement strand
GTCTCTGACGAGACATTGGATTCAGTCTTCGGCGAGCTTTAAGTTTTGAGCCTCACACCTCCCTTCCTGAAGAACAGGAAGGGAGGTTTTTTTTAGATGTTATAATTTTTCAACAAACTTACCGGTAAATAAATTGGGAGCGACAAATGCCAAAAATCCTAGCGGATGCTGATGGAAACCTGATCCTGCCTAAGAGTTTTATGGAACGGCGTCAGATGCGTTCATGTTCGGAATACTGGCTTGACGAACGCGAAGGTGATCTGATCCTGCATCCGCGGGTGCCAAACGCGCGCAAGTTGTACATTGAGCCTACCACAGTCTGCAATCTCAAGTGCAGCACATGCATCCGCAACGTTTGGGGCGATCCGATCGCTTCGATGTCCCAGGAAACCTTCGAAAATATCCTGAACAGCCTGGATGGTTTGCCGGAGCTTAAGCGGGTGGTTTTCACCGGTTTTGGTGAACCCTTAACGCACCCGCGTATTCTCGACATGATCGAAGCCATCCGGAAACGCGATCTTTCGGTAACAATGGGATCCAACGGGTTACTGCTAACCCCAAAGGTTGCCAGGGAACTGGTGAAATTGGGTGTGGACAGGCTGGTGGTTTCAGTTGACGGGGTCAACCCTGAAACGTACGACAAAGTCCGCGGTGCTGAGCTTAACCGGGTATTGGACAACCTGCAACACTTGAATGAGATCAAGGAAGAGATGAAAACCTTGATGCCCGCGCTCGGCATTGAGTTCGTTGCTTTGCGCTCCAACTATCATGAACTGGATGGGTTGACCGCGTTGGCAATGAAGCTCAAGGCTTCACGCGTACTGGTCAGCAACGTCCTGCCTTACAGCGAAGACATGAAACCTGAGATCCTCTATGGTTATCAACCCCAGGATCCATTCAAGTCCAGCGGGTTCCCGGTGCAGACCGGAGCGTTCATCGCCTGGGGCAACCTGGAACTGCCGCGGATGCACTGGGGAGCCGAGCGGCGCTGCCGCTTTGTGAACGATCACTCGATCGTGGTGGGATGGGACGGCGGGGTAGCCCCCTGTTACGCCCTCTCACACAACTATTCCTATTTCGCCATCGATGGACGAAAAAAAGAGGTCACGCGATACCTGCTGGGGAACGTCAACGAATCCCGGCTGTCCGAGATCTGGATGTCGGAAGAGTACACCCGCTTCCGTAGCGAGGTGCTGATCTTCCACTTCCCGTCCTGCCCGGATTGCGACCTGCGCGACACCTGTGAACTGCGTGGCTTGAACGAAGGATGCTGGGGATTGAATCCCTCCTGCGCAGACTGCCTGTGGGCACAGGACATTGTCATTTGCCCGTAACGTGGAAGATCTGGAGTTAAATTTTGAAGATCAAAGTGAAGTTGTTCGCGAACCTAAGACAATACCTGCCCGGTGCTCCCATTGGCGAGGCGGTCGAGATCGACGTTCCTAATCAGTACACGCTCGGAGAACTTGCATCACAACTCAAGTTACCTCCGGATGAAGTGAAGATCTGCTTTGTGAATGGCATTATATGTGAACTTGACCAAAAACTAAACGCGGGGGATGAAGTGGGAATTTTCCCCCCGATCGGAGGAGGATAAATGACTGAGATTCACATCGACACCTGGCTCTACGGCATCCTGGCCGCTCACGGGGGTGACCCGAACGAGCATAATTTTGCCAACGTTAATGTCACGCTCCCCGAGGGCAGTACGCTGCAGGACCTGTTGAACAAGTTGGAAATGAAAACCGAGGAACGGGGTATCACTTTTATTAACGGTGACCTGAGCGCCATGCCGGGCATGCAGCCTGACCTGGATCACGCGTTGAAGGATGGTGACAGGGTCGCATTCTTCCATCTGCGCTCAATGTGGCCGTTCCAGTATCGTCACGGCGTGGCAATGATCGACGAAATGCAATCAGCAATTGATAACAGCGAAGATATGGGGTTACGCCACGCCTACAAACTGCCTGATGGTGAATAACGGGTAGATCAATTTCGTAATTCTGTACTGGATTCGATCAAGTGGATCGCGGTGGACTTAAAGACCGCGATCACTTCTTTTCCCGCCTCAAGACCCATTTCCTTGGCAGAAGGTCTGGTGACCAACGCGGTAAGGGCGAATCCCGCCTCCAGCAATACTCGTGTGAGCGGTCCCTGGTTGATCAACTGGGTCACCCTGCAGCGCAGCCGGTTGCGTGCTGAGGAAGGTTTTATCTCCTCAGAAATGTTATAAAGTGTAATGTCTTCAGGGCGCAAACAAATAAACACTGGTGTACCGGGCGCGAGGTCGCTCACGACTTCGAACAGTGATCCATTCGACCTTACCTGCACCAGGTCTTCCAGCTGCTTTTCCACTTTGCCGGGGATGATGTTTTCCACGCCGACAAACGCCGCAACTTCAGGTGTATCGGGGTGTGAAAAAACATGCGAGACCCTGTCCAACTGATGTAAATGACCTTTAAACAACACCGCCACGCGGTCGCCGATCGCCAGCCCTTCTTCAAGGTCGTGCGTTACATAAATACAGGTCTGGTTGGTGCGTGAGAAGATCTCGCGCAGGTCTCTGAGCAGTTCCTGCTGGGTGGGGGTATCCAGCGCGCTGAAGGGCTCATCCATCAGGATCAATTCGGTTTCCAGGCAGAACGCCCGCGCCAGGCTGACCCGCTGGGCTTCACCACCGGAGAGTGAACCGGACCTGCGTTTGGCCAGGTGAGAAATGTGCAGCTGTTCCATCCAGAAATCCACCCGCCTGCGGATCTCCTTCTCCGGGATGCCGCGGAACTTGAGACCCTGCCCGATATTGCCTTCGACAGTTCCGCTCAACAGCAGGGGCGATTGGTACACCGTGCTGATCTTGCGCCGGTAAGCCAGGTCGGAAAGTTCAGGCGCATCCTTGAATTTAACGCTGCCTCTTGCACGCTTTTTCAAACCGGCCACCACCTGCAGCAGGGTGCTCTTGCCTGCCCCATTGGGTCCTACCACCACCAGTACTTCGTTCCTTTCGACAACAAGTTCCGGCAGGTCAAGGATGACGGTTTGATCCGCTTTTACCAGCAGGTCGTGGATTTCAAGAAGGGAGGTCATGCGTTTATTTCCTGCGCTGTTGTAAGGTGGTTAAGGCAAAGTTCACCAGGAAGGCCAGACCCAGCAAAATGATGCTCAATGCGATGGCTGCTGCGAACTCTCCGCGGCTGGTTTCCAGAACGATGGCTGTAGTGAGCACCCGGGTGGACCCCTTGAGATTACCACCCACCATCATGGAAGCGCCGACCTCTGAAATGACGCTGCCGAACGCTGCGATCAGCGCCGCGACCAGCGCTAGGCGCGCTTCTTTCCACAGGGACAGAATCATTTGAAATTTAGACGCACCCAGTCCCAACAGTTGAACCCGCAGCCGCGGATCGAGCTGCTGCAGGGAACTGATGGTCAAACCGGCTGCCAGCGGGAAAGAGATGAGCACCTGGGCGATCACGATCGCCGTGGGTGTGTAGATGAGCTTGAGCGCGCCAAGCGGACCGCTGCGCCACAGGAAGATGGAGACCACCAACCCCACCACCACCGGCGGCAGTGCCATACCGGTGTTGATCAGACTGATCCAGAATTGTCGTGAGCGGAACTTCACCAATGCCAGGAAGGTACCCAGCGGCAGGCCGATCAGGATGCTGATCAGGGTCGCGATACCAGAGACCTTCAGCGATAACAGGGTGATCCGGACAACCTCCGGATCACCCTGAAGGAGTAACTGGAAAGCCCTGACAATGCCGTCAATGAGATTCTGCATACAGGGCTATTGTACTAGTACTCTGGATTTCCCGCGTCCGGGAAGAACAATGGCTGACCGTATTTGTCCACTCCGAAGGTTTCGACCATCTTCTGTACCTCATCCGTCACCAGCCAATCAGCAAAGGCTTTTGCACCGTCGTAGTTCATATTTGTCCACTTTTCCGGATTGACGGTAATGACATGATAGATGTTGAGCAGCGCCTTATCGCCTTCAAAGAGGATATCAAGGTCCAGTGTATCCTTGAGCGCCAGGTAGGTAGCTCGATCAGTGAGCGTGTAGGCGAATTTTTCAGAAGCGATGCGCAGCGTATCGCCCATGCCCTGACCGGTGTTCAGGTACCAATCACCTTCCGGGGTGATCTCGGCCGTGGTCCACAACTTCAGTTCCATTTTGTGTGTTCCTGAATCGTCACCGCGGGTGGTGAAAGGAGCCTGCGCCTCTGCAATGGTTTTAAGCGCCGTCACGGTATCCGCGCTTCCTTTGATACCAGCGGGGTCATCCGCCGGACCGACAATGACAAAGTCATTGTGCATGATCAGGTAACGATCCTTGCCAAAACCGCCTTCCATGAAAGTGACTTCTGAGGCAGGCGCGTGCACCAATAGCACATCAGCGTTGCCTTCTTCACCCATCTTCAAGGCTTCGCCGGTTCCCACTGCAACCATCTTTACCACGTAACCGGTTTCCTCCTGGAATATGGGCAGCAGGTAATCAAGCAAACCGGAATCCCGCGTGCTGGTCGTGGTCGCCAGGATCACATCAGGATTTTCGGGCGCTGGAACGGCCGCAGGGGCTTCGGTGGGAGCCTCTGTCGCCACAGGGGCAGCCGGGGCTTCAGTAGGAGCCTCTGTCGCCACGGGGGCAGCCGGGGCTTCGGTTGGCTTTGGCGCACAGGCAGTCAGCAACAGGCTCAGGCTTAGTAGAACAGACAGCATGACAAGCACAGATCTCTTCATTTTCTTCTCCTTAGAATTATTCAATTATTACAGACGATATTCACAAGAAATGACTGATTGACTCTTGACCCTTTTCAAAATCGATCTTGTACTGTATAATTGTATAGTTACAGTTATACATTTAATGATAGTCTTTTTCGATTGATTCGTCAATGGAACGAGGTTTTGTTTATTGTCTCGATGCGGTGGAAAAACGATTAAAAGGACCTGTCATGGATGAAGATTTCCTTTACCTGCGCATTGCCGAGTCGATACGGCGCGATATCAATGACGGCAACTACAAACCCGGTGATCCCCTTCCGTCCATAAGGAGCATTGCGGATACCTGGAACTGCACCAACGGTACAGTACAGCGCGCCCTGCGCGAACTGGAAGCAGCCGGACTGGTTACCACCCATGTGGGGAAACGGACACGGGTGATCGGAGCACCGCAGCTCGCCCCGGCAGATACCCTGCAAAGGGCGAACCTGATCCACCGGGCGGAAACTTTTCTTCTGCAATCCATGACGGCCGGGTACACCCCGCTTGATGTGGAAGACGCCTTCCGGGTCGCCCTCAACCGCTGGCGCTCAGCGGTTCAACCGCAAACGAGGTTATCAGCGAACACGTTGCGGTTTTCAGGCAGCCACGACCTGGCCGTGGCATGGATGGCAACCCATTTTGGAGAAATTGCACCCGGCTATTCCCTCAAGCTGAATTTCACCGGCAGTCTCTCGGGACTTAAAAACCTCCAGATAAACGAGTGCGATATCGCCGGCACACACCTGTGGGATGAACAATCCGAAACTTATAATTCTCCATTCATTCAGCAAATATTGCCGGGCGAGAAGATCGCCCTGATCACACTGGCGCAGCGCCGGCTTGGTTTCATGCTCAAACCGGGCAATCCGAAGCAGATCCACGGAATTGAAGATCTGGCAAAGCCTGGAATCCGTTTTGTGAATCGGCAACCGGGGTCAGGCACCCGCGTTTTTCTTGACGCTCAACTGGAAAAGAGTAGTATCGACCCTGCCCGAATCGCGGGATATTCTGATGAACGTTCCACACATTCTGAAGTCGCGGCGGAGGTGGCGCAATCGCGCGCTGACACCGGTATCGGTCTGGAGGCGGCAGCGAGGGCTTATGAGCTCGATTTTATCCTGCTGACCACTGAGAGCTATGACCTGGCTGTCAAAGAAAGCACCTACAGGCTCGCTCCCATCCAACGCCTGATTGACTGGCTCAAGGGGGAAGAATTCCGCATCCTGCTGAACCGTATGGGTGGATACGAAAGCATGGAGAGCGGGATTGTCAGATGGATCTCCTGACGACACCACCTTAATTCAAAACGACCGTGCACTCGATGCTGCACGGTCGTTCGGTTCTGAATGGACGGTCAGTCTATAGCCACCATCACATTTGAAGCTTTGATAACCGCGTATACTTCCTTGCCTTCCTTGAGTCCAAGGCTTTCCACGGATTCTAAAGTGACGATTGACACGAGTTCTTCTCCACCGTTGGTGCGGATCACGACTTCTGCGTTGACCGCTCCGGTGACCACTTTCACGACTTTGCCTTTAAGCTGATTGCGCGCGCTGATTTTCATAATTAACCTCCTAATTATCTAATTTTATTTAATTATAACTGGTAATTAATGCATAATTCGATGATCCCAGCTTTATGGCATCACACTTTTTACTTACTCGCTAACACAATTCGGGTTGCATTCTCCAGATTTGAAGTGAATAAAGCAGCAGGCAATTATTTTGCCGCTTCATCACCAGGTAACAACAGGATCCGCAATAACAGAAAGACAACAAGCGAAACAAGTATCAAGATCAACGCAATGGGTTGAGCTGCTGCCAATCCAAAACCATTGAATCGCTCAAAGATCAACACTGTGGCGATCTTTGGATGATAGGCAAGTATCACGACTGCGCCAAATTCGCTGATCCCGCGCGCCCACATCATCACCGCCCCGCCCAAAACCCCCCGCCAGGCGATCGGTAATGTTACACCGAGAAATGCCTGAAGCGGGGTAGCGCCATCTGTGAGGGCGACCTTTTCATACTCTTCATCCACCAGGGCAAAAGATTCCCTGCTCATGTTAATGAGAAATGGAACACTAACGAATAGCATGGCAACTACGATACCGGCAAGGTTATCGGTGAACGTGAGCCCGAGTGGAGAAAGCCATTGCCCCAGAACACCTTTACGACCAAAAACCAGAAGCAGCGCAATCCCGGCCGCAGTGTGAGGGATAACAACGGGTAAATTTATAATGGCCTCCAACAAGCGCTTACCCCGAAAATTTCGGCGCGCCAATAGGAAAGCCAACGGAATCGCTGTAACCGAAGCCAGCAAAGTAGCGATCAGCCCTGCCCCGAGTGTCAGACCGATTGACCTGATCACTTGCGGATCTTTAAATGCCTGGATAAAAGCCGCGGGTGTCGTAGACAAAAGTGTGCTGATCAGGGGTAGAACGATGAAAATTACAATCAGGCTGCCTAAAATCGCAAAAGTGACATTAAAAACAAGATTGCGCCGATTCATTCTGTTTTACGATCCTGGCAGGCATCGAGAAGAGTAGCGGGAATTTGTTCAGGCTGGTCGCAGATGACCGGGTCGAACATTTCATGTGAATCACCGGCCATGATCGATCTTCCCTCCGGGCTTAACAGGTACGCGATAAACAATTCCGCTTCTTCCGGATGAGAGGCATTCTCCGGTATGGTGATTCCGTAACCTATTCTTTCACCCCGGAAAATTGGCTTTACTGATGAAAAACGCTGAAAATCTTCATCCACCTGTACCTGGCTGTAATATTCGTGATAATCCGCCTCACCCAGATTCAATTCAGGGGGTAATTTCAGCATGCTTAAACCGTGCTGATGGATGACACTTTCATATTCGAACGCATAATCGATCTCACCCGCCTCGAGCAGAGCGATCAATTCAACGCTTGCCCCGCGTACAAGGATGTGGGAATCAGATCTTGTTTCAAGTATTTCTGGCACAGTCACCGTTGTGATCTGTCCATCAGAGAAGATCCCCAATGGAAATGTAAACTGGTTATTGAACATGTCAGTGAAAATCGTGGGACGGGAATATTTCTGCCCGGCGAGCGCATAGCTCATCAAAGCGCGGTACCCGACAGCGTCAAATCGAGGATCAGCCAATCCCACCTTCACATCCGGCCGGGACAAAATTTCATACCAGTTTTCTGAGGTAATATCTTCGGCATAAGCGCTTTGAGGTTGATAGGCTATCGCCAGGCGGTTGCCGGCAAAACGGATGTACCAATCCGCGTAAGGTTTACCGGTATCCGGATCAATTGAGGAATACATCAACATCGGCAGCAGGGATGCATCCGCCGTGGCAATCACATCGATCGGTTTATGTAACTCGGTGGCATGCCGGATCACCTGGATACTGCCATGATACTCAGCCTGTACGTCGATGTTGGGATAGCGGGCTTCAAAACCTTTTTCAAGATGATCAAACGGGATGATCAGGCTGCCGGCAGCGAAAACGACCAGGGGTGTTTTCTCGTTGTTCTTCACAGCCCCACTTGTACATCCGGTCAATAGGTCAGCCAGTAGAACGCTAATAACAGCTACAAAAGGAAAAAAAAGCCGAATCTTCATAGTAACGCAACCGGAATTTGGGGCATGCCTACCTGCAAATCATCAAAATAGTATGAAGGGTGGACCATAAATTGGCCCACCCTTGCTAACATGCAGCTATTTACTTGATGGTGATCGAAACCACGTCCTTCACCCAAAGTTTACCCGAGGTCTGTCCGGGCATGGCCATGTTATACACAGCCGCTGCTTCAGAATCAAAAGCCACCAGGCAATCTGCACAAGCCTGAACAGACGCAAGATCCAGATCAGCAGTAAAACCGTCACGGGCTGTGAAGGTGACTGTGGCGGCCTCACCTTTCACGCCGGCTTTTGTTAATAATTCACTCAACCGGACTCCTTTGTACTCAGTAGGACCATTCTTAGGATGTTCCAGTGTAAGGGTAACCACTTCCATACCCTGCAAATCTGAATCGGTCAACTGCAATTCCTTATCGACCGCACCTGCCACCGTGAACGTTACCGGTTCCGGTGTGCCTTTTGGTCCACAAGCGGCCAAAAGCAAAGCCATCACAGCAAGAACAACCACAAGAGTACTCACAACACGTTTGGTTTTCATTTCCTTCTCCTTATCCTTTTATGAGAATCCATATACCTTTACAAGTCTTCAATCAGAATCTGTAAAAGCTGGTTACTTCAACTCGATCTTAACTACTGTTTTTACCCATGAACTGGTGGGCGATCCGGGTAGCACGATCATGTATTCTCCCGGAGTATCCATGAATGCCAGAATGGAATTCTTATCGTTCTGTACATCTTCCAGGCTCACTTCCGCTGTGTATCCATCCGCTGCGGTAAAAACAAGTTTTGTTGCATCAGGCTTCACGCCAGCTTTTTCAAGCAGCTCGATCAATGAAACCCCTGTGAAATCCTGCGGACCATCTTTGCCTTCAGCTGAGATTGTCATGGATTCAAAAGCTCGTAGTTCCGCATCTTTGATGACTGTTTCAGCGTTAACCAAGCCCGTAATGGTAATCTCACCATCATTCTCCGCAACCGGTTCTGCCGTAGCCGCCAGAATGGGTGGGACATCCACAACGATCTCGGAAATTTTCCCGAGCATCTTTGCCTGGTCCACGTTCGTGCCGACCAACCGCAACGGGAAAAATAGATCAGGGAGTTCCGCATCATTGACCTTATTGGCGAGGATGACCTGGTTATCCTTTATGATGGCTGATCCATCCAGGGTAACCGATTCTCCATCTTCGCTGATCAGTTCAATATCGTACCCTTTCTCCGCAAGTTCAACGTTATAAGCGGTCTCGGAATGATCGTCAGCATCATCCACATCTCCGACCAATATCCACAACGGCACACCCAGCCAGGTCTGTCCGTTTTCATCCTGGTATGTCTTCCCGTGACAACTGGGAGAACCGCAGGATTCAAATGAATCACGCGTCACCGTTGAGGATAACGCGCCATTCACATCAAGCGCCCACGTGTCACCTACCGTTTTCACCTCCATTTTGTTTACCCATTTCACTGACCAGTGACCATCAACGATCTGGTTATTCTTTTCGCTCACGACCATCAACCGAAAACTTCCCTCTTCCTTTGAGTTCAATGGCTGACCGGCGCGTTCATACGCAATAATCACTGTTAAGGGGTCGTGCAGGGGCAATTCCTTCCCATCAGAAGGATCGTAGGCGATGAACGATCCGTTCAACACCTGGTCATACGAAAGCGTCATGCTATAACCATCTTCAGCGGTGATGGTTACACCCATCGTCGGATCAAAGGGAATATTAAGATATTCAACCAGATCCCTGACAGCAACTCCTTTGTAAAGTTCGGGGATTGTGATCTTTCCTGTGCTGCTTACGATCCCTGCCTGCCCCTCGGTCGCGGGAAGGGTTTTAAGCTTCTCCAGAGTAATTACCTCTTCACCCCCTGAGCCTGCCAGAGTAAGCGTTGTCTCCGGGTTCCCGTTCACTTCAGTTGATTCAACAACCGTAGGAGCGCAAGCAGTGAATAGAAAGACCAGGATCAGTAAAGATGAGAACGCTATGAAGATTCTTTGGTTTCGATGCATCGTAGACTCCTTATCAAACTAATTGAGTACCTGTGTTGGTTGTTGCATAACCAGTTAATGCCTTTACTTTTGTTCGAAATTGCAGTGATTGGATTGTGTCCAGGAGTGGTGAAACCCTGGACGCCTGCTCTTTTGAAAAAACAAGATCATAGCGTTCTTCAAAGAGAGGTATGAAATGCAAATCAAATTGATTGGCCGCCGCCTGCAAACCAAGCGTAACATCCGCAAAACCTTCTTTTACCCGCCTGGCTGCATCAGTATGAGTGGACACGGTGTGCGAGTATCCATTAACCTCTTCCGGAGTGATCCCCAAAGCATGTAATTGTTGATCGAGCCAGATCCTGGTACCAGACCCTGGATTCCGGTTAATGAATTTGATGTCCCCGCGGGCCAGGTTCTGAATTGAGTGGATCGATTTTGGATTCCCTGCCACAGTAATCAGCCCTTGCATTCGATTTGCCAAGGTGACCACCTGCATATCCCGGTCCGGAAAGATGTGTCTTACAAAAGGCAGGTTATATTCCCCGTTCAAATCGAGCAGGTGCGCACCAGAAAAATGGCAAAAATTTTGACGCAACATCATCAATCCATCCAGGCTGCCGACAGTAAAAACGCGTATGTCCACGTACCTGGCCACTAATTCAGTCAGGTACTCAATTGCCAGGTCATGACTCCCCGAAAAAATGATAAGCGGTCTGTCGGTTTCATCAGGAAGGATGAGATCCTGAAAGAAGAACCCGCCGCCCTTTGCCTGGTAGAACTTTTCCACAACCCCGGAATTAACCGTGGTGTTTACCAATTCGACCAGGTCTGCGCGTTCCAGCAACTGTAAATGGTGGCGGACCCAGGCTGGATGTTCCCCGATAGCTTTTCCGATCTTCGTTAAGGAGGTCGGACCCGCTAACAGTTGGCGCATGATCGCCCATCTCCGGGGATCTGCGAGAAGTTTATATTTTTCGCGCGAATGTAACGGAAGAATCGATTTCATAGCCATTAAGTTTTTCCTTAACGGTTAACATAATATCAAATTCACAATCAAGCGTCAATCGAAATTGAGCCTGTTTTTATTCTGGGGTTGGATTTGTTGGGGTCGTTGAAGAATCTATGTGCAAAGAAGCGTCATTCCTAATTACTTCCTGCCGCATTCGTAGGTATCACCGCGCAAGGTTTCAACCGCGTGCACCATTACCGGTAAGAAGACCGCAATGGATTCTGTTGCGCCTTTGGGGCTTCCCGGCAGGTTGACGATCAAAGTTGCTTTGCGGATCCCGGCTGTGGCGCGAGAGAGCATTGCCCGTTGCGTGATCTGCAGGCTCGCCTGGCGGATCGCCTCCGTAATTCCCGGTGTATGTCGATCGATTACCGCCATGGTCGCCTCAGGCGTTACATCACGCGGGGCGAACCCCGTTCCACCGGTGGTGAAGATCACATCGTACTCACCGGAGTCACACAGCTCAACCAATAATGCCTTAATTTCCTCGATCTCATCCGGCACGATCGCCGTCCTTGTCACCAGCGCTTGTCCCGTCAATACCTCCACCAGCGCCGGGCCGCTGCGGTCCTCGCGTGTGCCGGCAAAACCTTTATCACTGACCGTGATGATGGCTGCCCGAATATCCGGACTGTTGTTACCAGCTGTTTCTTCGGGTACCTGGTGATTCCCGGTTCCACTGGTCGTGAGCGATTTTCCCTTCTCCATTGATCCTATCCTCCGATCTTGCTCATATTCTTGGTTGGGATAAAGGGTCGATCAAACTCATGCTGCGCCGGTTTGTAATAAATGGCCTCGCTGATCAATTGCTTTAACGCGTCCTCACCTTTGTGCAGCGCTTCCAACAATGAGATCTCCGAATTGTCACCCAGGCACATGCGCAGGTTGCCATCGCTCATCAAGCGGACGCGGTTACATGACCGGCAGAATTTTTGTGAATGCGGACTGATGAAACCCACCCTTCCCAGGTAACCTTCCACCTGGTAATCCCGCGAAGGCTGGCTGGCATAACGCGGCTCAAGAGGTTTGAGGTGCGGTCGGGAAGCGACAAGATCGGCGTTATTCACGCGCAGCGAGTTATGCTGCCCCAATTCACCCAGCGGCATCAGTTCAATGAAGCGCACATCCAATGGTCTGTCGCGCGTCATTTCAATAAAATCATCCACTTCGTCATCGTTCCTGCCCTTCACCAGCACCACATTGACCTTGACCGGGGTTAATCCCGCTTCCAAGGATTCTTCAATGCCTTTTAGCACCAGGTCCAGGTTCCCGCCGCACATCGCTTTGAAACGCTCGGGGTTCAAGGAATCCATGCTGATATTCACCCTGTTCAACCCGGCAGTCCTAAGAAGCCTTGCCCTGCCGTCCAGCTGCTGTGCGTTGGTGGTCATGGATAATTCCCGGATCCCCTCAATGGAGGAGATATTCCTGACGATTTCCATGATGTCTTTACGCAGTAACGGCTCGCCGCCGGTCAATCGCACTTTCCTGACACCCAGGTCGGCGAAAACACTTACGATCCGCGTGAATTCATCCGTGCTGAGTTCCCTTTGCTTGGGGCAATCCCCTTCTTCAGCACGACAGTAGGTACACCGCAGGTTGCAACGTTCAGTAACAGACACCCTCAGGTAATCGATGCGCCGTCCAAATTGATCAAGCATGATCTTCCACTATCCCTTCACGTTTAAAGTCACCGGATTTTCCCCCGCTCTTGCGCATCAATTGTACCTTTTCAATGGTCATTGCGCGATCCACCGCTTTACACATGTCATAAAGTGTCAACGCGGCAGTGCTGGCCGCGGTGAGGGCTTCCATTTCCACACCGGTTGAATAAGTGGTTTTCACGGTTGCCGTGATCAATACCGCATCAGGCTGCACAGCAACCAGGTCCACCGCAGCGCTGGTGATGGGGATGGGGTGGCACATGGGAATCAGGTCGGGGGTGCGCTTCGCCGCCATGATCCCGGCGATGCGCGCGCTGGCGAACACATCTCCCTTTTTTATCTTATCATCCAGGATGAGCGTTAATGTCTCGGGTTTCATCCTTACCAGCGCCGTTGCCACCGCAACCCGCTCAGTGGTGGATTTCTCACCGATGTCCACCATCACCGCCTTGCCCTTGTCATCCAGGTGTGTTAATTCCATGCTCTCGTCTCCCCTGGTTTATCCAGT
>CAYWVP010000032.1:0-13637 GCA_964461605.1 uncultured Anaerolinea sp. | reverse complement strand
AACCACACATAAGAGAGAAAACGATGGACATGACCGTTGAACCGCAAGTAGAAAATAATATTGAACCCAAAATGCTATTCAAAGCCAGGGTGATGAAGGTCAGCCTTGCTGGAGCGGTCCTGGATATCGGCATCGGGAAACCTGCTCTGCTTCATGTTTCACAAATTGTTGCACCGGACGAGACACAAAACAAAAAAGTCGACGAGATCCTCAAGGTCGATGATGAGATCGATGCGTGGGTGAAAAAGATCACGCGCAGAGACGGCGAGCAACGCATTGAAATGACCATGATCAAGCCCCTCGATATGGAATGGCGCGAGATAAAAGTTGGCGAAACTGTCAAAGGTAAAGTGGTCAGGTTGGAAAAGTTTGGCGCTTTTGTTGAGATCGGTGCGGAAAGACCAGGCCTGGTTCACATCAGTGAAATGGCACATGGTTACGTCAAAGTACCGTCTGATGTCGTCAAAGAGGGTGATGAGATCGAAGCCCAGATCATTGACGTCAATCGTCGCAAGAAGCAGATCAAATTGAGCATGAAAGCCATTCAACCGGAACCCGAGAAAGAGATTGAAGAAAAAACAGTCGCACCCTCAGCTCCGGTTTATTCCGCTCCAAGTGGTGCTCCCAAGCGCGAACGTAAACCTGGACGAAAACCACGCAAATCTTTTGAAGAGGATAATTCTGCTCTGTTGGAATCCATAAATGAGACTGCAGAGCCTGAACCGACGTCAATGGAATTGGCAATGCGCGCAGCGATGGAAAAAGCCAAAGACCGAAAACAGAAACAGGAAACCCGCAAGAGTAAAGCAAGCTCCACGGAACAGGAAGAGATCCTCGCCCGAACACTGGAAAACAAAGTACAAACCAACTAGAGTCAAAAAACCATCCGAAAAGGATGGTTTTTCTTTATCACTCGTGCATGGATATGATAAACTTTTAATATAGCAGGAATCAAGATGGGCAAATTAATTACAACAAAAGCTTGAATAAATTTCGAGGAGGACAAGGATAAACTGCCCTCCTCGTCGCTTAAACCAGGACCACACAGGAGAAAAAACATGAACACCAAATATATATTTATCACGGGTGGTGTTGTCAGTTCGGTCGGGAAAGGTGTCACCGCTGCAGCAATCGGGCGCATCTTAAAAGATCGTGGGTTTAAAGTTGCGGTTCAGAAGCTGGACCCGTACATTAATGTTGATCCTGGCACAATGAGTCCTTATCAGCATGGTGAAGTGTTTGTTCTGGATGACGGTGCAGAAACCGATCTTGACCTGGGACATTATGAACGTTTTATTGATATTCGCCTTAACCGCGTGTGCAATATCACCACAGGGCAGGTTTACGCAGAAGTGATCGCCAAGGAACGCCGTGGAGATTACCTGGGAGGTACGATCCAGGTCATCCCGCACATCACGAACGAGATCAAACGCCGTATTGGCCTGGTGGCAAAATCAACCGGCGCAGAGATCGTCATCGTAGAAGTCGGCGGAACGGTCGGTGACATTGAAGGTTTACCTTTCCTTGAAGCGCTCCGCCAGTTGAGGAGCGATCTTGGCCGCGATAACACCGTTTATATCCATGTCACGTGGTTGCCCTATATTGGGGCCACTGACGAAATTAAAACCAAGCCAACTCAACACTCTGTGGCGGAGCTTCGCTCGATCGGTATCACCCCCGATATGATCGTAGCCCGCAGCGATATGGCAATCAAGGAAAACCTGCGTGAAAAGATCGCTCAATTTTGCGATGTGGAAAAACGTGCGGTGATTCCGATGGTTACAGCCCCCATCCTTTATGAGATCCCGCTTTTGCTGGAAAAGGAAAACGTGGCAGAGTATTTGATGGATAGATTGAACCTGCAACCAAAAGCCAAGCCGGATTGGAGTGGCTGGGAAACACTGGTCAGCGAAACGAAGCGGAAAAAACCTAAAGTTTCCATCGCCCTGGTTGGTAAATATGTTGAATTACACGATGCGTATATCAGTGTACGCGAAGCGTTAAAACACGCTGCCTTATTCCTCGGTCTTGAACTGGATCTAAAATGGGTGCACTCTACTGACCTGGAGAAAGGCAAGAGCCTGGATACGCTTGAAAAGGTCAGCGGGATCATCGTTCCGGGTGGGTTCGGCAGCCGCGGGATAGAGGGAAAGATCATCGCTGTGAAGCAAGCGCGAGAGAAAAAGGTACCCTATTTCGGTCTTTGCCTGGGAATGCAGTTGATGGTGGTGGAATTTGGCCGGTATGTGTTACAAACTGACCAGGTCAACTCATCTGAGTTTGATATCGCTACAGAACACGCCGTGATCGACCTGATGCCCGATCAGCAAAACATCAAAGACATGGGCGGGACAATGAGACTTGGATTGTACCCCTGCATGCTGCAATCCGGATCAATTGCAGCACGTGCATACGGCGTTAAGAAAGTGGAAGAACGTCATCGTCATCGTTTTGAATTCAACAACACGTACCGGGAACAATTTGCGCAAAATGGAATGGTTTTCTCAGGACTGTCTCCGGATAAGAACCTGGTGGAAATCGTCGAGCTCAAAGATCATCCATTTATGCTTGGAACACAATTCCACCCTGAGTTCCTCTCACGCCCCACTCGCCCGCATCCTCTTTTCCTCGCTTTTATGCGTGCTGCAGCCGAAAAAGCCGGCGTAGAATATATGGATCCTCCGTTGTTGTACACACAGAAGTAATCGCCAATCCGACCCGAATCATCACCTCCCTGTCAGAATCCGGGAGGTGATCTTTTTCTCCGAACAAACAGGTCACCTCTACTATTTTCGGAGAAATTCGGTATACTTACAGCCGTCAAACATCGAAAATTACCTGGAAGAATCATCCATTTTGAAAGGGATAATAATATGGAAATCGCAGTAGTTGAAGCACTTGAAGTACTGGATTCACGTGGCAACCCGACCATCGAAGTTAGAGTGATCCTGGAAGATGGATCAGAAGGTTCAGCCATCGTTCCATCCGGCGCATCCACCGGCGTTCATGAAGCCCTGGAGATGCGTGACGGAGACAAGCAGCGTTATAACGGCAAAGGTGTGTTGAACGCAGTTGAGCACGTCAACGGCGAAATCTCGGAAAACCTGGTCTGGTGGGATGCCACCGATCAAAAAGCAATTGACCAGATGCTGATCGAACTGGACGGAACCCCCAACAAATCCCGCCTTGGCGCAAATGCCATCCTGGGAACCAGCCTGGCCGTCGCAAAAGCGGCTGCCAACTCATACGGCCTGCCGCTTTACCGCTACATTGGTGGTGTGTACGCGCACGTTCTGCCGGTTCCGATGATGAACATCCTGAACGGCGGTGCGCATACCGGCTGGCAATCGACAGATGCCCAGGAATTCATGGTCATGCCTTTGGGAGCTCCCAGTTTCGCCGAAGGTTTACGCTGGGGTGCTGAGATCTACCACGCGCTGAAAGGTGTGCTAAAAGCGCGCGGTTACGTCACCCTGGTGGGTGATGAGGGTGGTTATGCGCCTCCTTTGAAAGCAAACAACGAAGCCGTCGAAGTCATTCTTGAGGCTATTGAAAAAGCCGGTTTCAAAGCGGGCACAGATGTGGCGATCGCCCTGGATCCCGCGGCGTCCGAGTTCTTTGATGAGGAAACCAGAACTTACAACCTGCGCAAGGAAGGTAAAAAATTGACCGGTGAACAGATGGTGGAATTCTGGGTCAATTGGATCAACCAGTATCCCATCGTTTCATTGGAAGACGGGTTGGCACAGGATGATTGGGAATCGTGGAAACTGCTGACCAAAGAAATCGGTCATAAAGTGCAGATCGTGGGTGATGATTTGCTGGTCACCAATACCGAACGCGTACGGCGCGCGATCAAGGAAGAAGCCTGCAACGCTTTGCTGGTCAAGGTCAACCAGATCGGTTCATTAACAGAAACGATCGAAGCGGTTGAAACCTGCCACCGCAATGGCTGGCGGGCTGTCACTTCCCACCGTTCCGGTGAGACTGAAGATTCCACCATCGCTGACCTGGCTGTAGCGCTCAATACCGGGCAGATCAAGACCGGTGCTCCCGCACGTTCAGACCGGGTGGCAAAGTACAACCAATTGCTGCGCATTGAAGCTGAATTGGGAGAGACCGCCACTTATGCCGGCTGGTCTGCGTTGAAAAACCACCAGTAAACTAACAGCAACGAAAAGACAGCGGTTGAACCGCTGTCTTTTTTTTCTCATGGTATAGGTGCCGGATTCATAGTCAAATCAATGCATGTGTGGTAAAAATCAGATCAAGGTAGAAGACAAAGTAAAATCGCGGCAGAATCGAGGGAATAATGTTTGACAGGTTTGCCAGAATATATGCCAGGGGTAAATATCCCAGTTTTTCACAGGAAATGGCTTCAATCCTCCCATCCATCATGAAAAAATATAAAATCCCCGCTAACGGAACGCGTTCAATGCTGGATGTGGCCTGCGGGGAAGGAAGTTTTTCGGTAGAGATGGCAAAGAAGGGCTGGGCAGTTACGGGCGTTGATCTTTCTGAAGAAATGCTGCGGCTGGCAAAACATCGCGCCAAACAGGAGAACGTCCAGGTCACCTATGTCAAACAGGACATGCGCTTTATTGATTACCACAACGAGTTTGACATGGTCACCTGCTGGTTTGACAGCCTGAATTTCCTGACCACGCAAGATGATCTGCAATCCGCCTTCAATAGTATTGCCCGTTCGTTAAAACCCAACGGATGGTTTCTGTTCGATATGAACACGATCTATGGTCTTGCCGTGTATTGGCAGAAGGAACGCAGCATCATTCAACAGGAGACCGCTGATCTGCTGGAATTACACTGCACCAAGTTTGATTTCGAGAAAAACCTGGCGCATTTACGCATCACCTGGTTCATCAAAGCAGGTGCATTGTGGGAGCGGTTTGAAGAGAATTTTATTGAACGTGCCTTTTCGATAGAGGAGATCGAAGCCGGTTTGGAATATGCCGGGTTACATGTGGTTGAAAAAGCCGGCAGCCTGAATCCAATCAGTCCACTCACCAGTACCTCGAACCGGGCATGGTTCCTGACCCGCAAATAGTCCTTATTTCAGCAATTGATTGACTTTGTTCCAGATTTGATCGAACATCTCCCGCGTCAACCTGCCGGTTTGGGTGTTCTGACGGCTGGGATGATAAGAGCCCAGGATCCAGGGTTTCTCATCCCCGCCATCCACCAATACTCCGTGACCAAAGCGCGCAGTTCCCTGTGTGTCAACCGGCGTTGCGTAGATCCGTTGAATGGCATCAAAAGCGATCTTTCCCAAAGCAACGATCCCAACCAATTGCGGCAGCAAGACCAATTCAAGATCAAGATATTTCTGACAAGTCTTGATCTCACCAGGAGTTGGTTTATTATCAGGTGGAACACAACGACAAACAGCGCTTATAAATATTTGGGACAACACCAGACCATCATTGATGGATTGCGCGTGCGGTTGGTTGGCAAAACCAGCGCGGTGCAGTGCCGGATAAAGAAAATTACCGGAATCATCACCAGTGAACATGCGCCCGGTGCGGTTTGAGCCGTGCGCGCCTGGTGCCAGCCCCAATACCAGAACCCGTGCAGCTGGATCACCAAAACCAGGCACAGGTTTTGCCCAATAATTCTCATCTCGAAAAGCGCGGCGTTTCACCGCACCAACTTTTTCGCGCCACTCCACCAGGCGCGGGCAACTCCGGCAGGCAATTATTTCCTTCTCAAGATCCTCAAGTGAGTGAAGTTCCACCATTAATAACCTATAGGATCAACATCGCGTCGCCAAAGGAGTAGAAACGATACCCGCGTTCAATAGCCGAATTGTAAGCCGCCAGGACTCGCTCCCGTCCGGCGAAGGCACTCACCAGCATCAAAAGTGTGGATCGCGGCAAGTGAAAATTGGTGATCATCCCATCGATGATCTTGAAGTCATATCCAGGCAGGATGAAAAGACCGGTTTGTCCACTGATGGGTACCACCTGATTGCTCGTACCACTAGCCACAGCCGCGGATTCCAGCGTGCGCACGCTGGTCGTACCAACCGCGATCACACGTCCTCCGGCTGACTTAGTCTTGTTTATGAGATCAGCCGTATTTTCATCAAGTTCACACCATTCCGTGTGAATGTGGTGCTCAAGGGGGTCCTGTTCAGTAACCGGCGCAAATGTGTCCAATCCGACATGCAACGTCACCCTGGCAAAATTGATCCCCTTTTCCTCCAATTGTTCAATCAGCCACGGGGTAAAATGCAAACCGGCGGTCGGTGCAGCGGCTGAACCGTTGATACTGGCATACACTGTCTGATAGCGTTCCGGATCCAGTAATTTTTCATGGATGTAAGGCGGGAGAGGCATTTGACCGATGTGGGGGAGAAGTTGGTCAACTGGCTGAAGAAAGCGGATAATACGCTGGCTTCCCTCAAGTTCCTCAATGATCTCAACTTCAGGTCCGCCGTCAATATTGACGATCACACCTTTTCGTAATCCCTTACCACCCACCAGGGCTTCCCAAACCCCAATTTCAAGTTGTTTCAAGAGAAGCAATTCGATCCTGCCACCGGTCTTTTTTCGAGCGAACAGACGCGCCGGGATGACCCGCGTCTGGTTGACCACCAGCAGGTCTCCCTCACGCAGGTACATGCCGACCTGGTGGAACACGCTATCCGTAAGGGAGTTTTCCTTACGGTGCAAGACCATCAGTCGTGAATTATGGCGGGGTTCAAGCGGCGTTTGAGCGATACACTCAAGCGGAAGATGGTAGTTAAAATCTGCGGTCTGCATACTCAGGGAATCAACCGTGGCTGGTTTTCTTTGGGGTTGTTTGCGATGTGTAAATGTTCATAAGCAAGTGGTGTCGCGACCCTGCCCTGCGGGGTACGATCGATGTATCCCAACTGCAGGAGATATGGTTCCACCACATCCATGATGGTATCGGCTTCTTCACTGATCGAGGCAGCGATCGTAGCGAGGCCAACCGGTCCACCGCCGTATTTTTCTATGATCGTCCGCAATACCCTGCGGTCAACTTCATCCAAACCCATTTCGTCCACTGCCAGAAGGTCCAAAGCCTGGATGGCGGATTCACGGGTGATGATACCATTCGATTTTACCTGGGTGAAATCACGCACACGCCTGAGCAACCGCAAGGCGACGCGCGGCGTGCCTCGCGCACGGCGTGCGATCTCCTCAACACCAGTTTCGTCAGCTGTAACATTCATCAAGCCTGCTGCACGCCTGACGATCTCCTGCATGGCTGGTTGATCATAATAATCCAGGCGGTATACCGCACCAAAACGCGCCCGTAATGGGGCAGTGACCAGAGCCAGACGGGTAGTGGCACCGATCGTGGTGAAACGCGGCAGTTTCAAACGTAGCGATCGGGCTGAGGGTCCCTTGCCAATAATGATATCCAGGGAAAAATCTTCCATCGCAGGATACAGCACTTCCTCGATCGAGCGTCCCAATCGATGAATCTCATCGATGAAGAGGATATCTCCTTCGCGCAGGTTGGTAAGGATGGCAGCCAGGTCCCCGGTGCGTTCAATCGCCGGTCCGGAGGTGATCTTGATATTTACACCCATTTCGTTCGCCAGGATGTACGCCAGGGTCGTCTTGCCCAGACCCGGAGGACCGTAGAACAATACATGGTCCAGGCACTCCTTGCGCCCTTTGGCAGCCGCGATGAGAATTTCCAGGTTCTTGCGGACCTGATCCTGACCGATCAACTCATTAAGGTTAGCCGGACGCAGCGACAGGTCCATCCGGTCATCCGGTTTACGGTTGGGGCTCATTACGCGGTCATCATTTGCCATAGTCCCCATTATACACTTTCAGGGTGAATTATTGTTCTACATCGCATGAATCCGGATATCTCACACCCCATCAGGCGATTAGCGCTATAATAAAAAAAATCCTAAGGAGCCGTTATGACCAACGTTTTTGTTTCCCCTCACCCCCTGGTGGCACATAAACTGGCCAAGCTGCGCGATATGAACACTGAACCCAAGAAGTTTCGCGAACTTGTGCGCGAGATTGCCGGATTACTGGCATACGAAGCCACCTCCGACCTATTGACGGAAGAAGTGGATGTGACCACACCGCTCGCGGTTACCCGTTGCCGTGTACTGCGCGAAAAAGTGGGACTTGTACCTATTTTAAGGTCAGGATTGGGCATGGTGGAGGGGTTCTGGGAACTGATGCCAAGTGCTGAGGTGTGGCATATCGGACTCTACCGCGACGAAAACACCTTAAAACCGGTCGAGTACTACAACAAACTACCCACTGAACCGACCGTGTCCGTCTGCCTGATCCTGGACCCGATGCTGGCTACCGGTGGGTCTGCCACGGCTACCGTTGATGTGCTCAAACGTTGGGGGGTGAAAAAGATCAAGTTTGTTGGGGTGATCGGCGCACCCGAAGGGATTGCAGCGATGACCGCAGCCCACCCCGAGGTGCCCATTTACCTGGCAGCCGTGGATGAGCGACTTAATGAGGTAGGTTATATCCTGCCCGGTTTGGGTGACGCCGGAGACCGGCAGTTTGGGACTGCGTAAGCAAAGAGACCCGGATAATTCCCGGGTCTCTTTTTATTAATCAGGGTCGCGCAGCTTCGACAATCTTGATAAAATCTTCCACCTTAAGGCTTGCTCCCCCCACCAGTGCACCGTCAATTTCAGGCTGTTGGAAGAATTCAGCAGCGTTGCTGCCGTTAACTGAACCACCATACAGGATGCGCAGGTTCTGCGCCAGGCCGGAACCTAAAAGTTGCGCCAGCGCCGGCCGGATGTAATCGCGCAGCACCGCGTTGGCACCTTCAGCAGTGGCAGCCTTGCCTGTACCGATCGCCCATACCGGTTCATATGCAACCACCACAAGCGAGGCGGTGGTGGGTTCAATACCCTTGAGTCCCTCCAGCACCTGGCGGGTAACAACCGCGTATGTCTGTCCGGATTCGTATTCCTCCAACGTCTCACCAACGCAAACGATCGGCACAAGGCCTAAGGCCAGGGCGGCTTTCAACTTCCTGTTCACGGTCTCGTCCGTTTCGCCAAAATACGCTCTGCGTTCGGAATGGCCAATAATGACATAGTCGCAAAATTCCCGTACCATCTGCGGAGAAACCTCGCCGGTATAAGCGCCGGATTCTACCCAGTGCATGTTTTGAGCACCGATACCCACCCCGGTTCCGGTAAGTTGCGCGGATAGGATCATCAACGAAGTGAAAGGCGGGCAGATGACCCGTTCAACTTCCGGCACCTGCTGCAAACCGGGCAACAATTGTTGAACCAGTGCACTGGCTTGTTCCACGTTCTTGTTCATCTTCCAATTACCTGCCACAAATGGTTTTCTCATGTTCACCTCGTTTATTCGGTTTATTTACGCAGTTTAATGACCGCGAAAGTTGGATGATCTGTGCCGGTAATTATAAGACTTTTTTTACGTTATTGACGACATGCTGTGTACAGGGTATGATGAAACGCACAGGCCGGCCAGATGGTCGCGGCGTTGAGCGATCAGCGTCGAGGAAAGTCCGCACTCCACAGGGCAGGTCACCGGGTAACACCCGGGGCGGGGATCTTTCGGGAGAACCTGCCGGACAGGGCCACAGAAACATACCGCCCGCAAGGGCAAGGGTGAAAAGGTGGTGCAAGAGACCACCGGCGTCGCAGTAATGCGGCGGCCAGGCAACCCCTGACTGGAGCAAGGCCAAGCAGAGACCAGGTCCGCTACGGCGGCGGGAAACGGCCCGTTTTCTGATGAGTCTCGGGTGGGCTGCACGAGCCGGATGGTAACATCCGGCCTAGAGAGATGACCATTGGCCCGGGAACCGTGCTTTATGCATACCTTCCCGGGTTACAGAATGCGGCTTATCGGCTGGCCTGTGCTGATTTGAACTTTCGCAATTAGAAACAGCTTATCCCCCACCCATTCTGAAGAACAGGGCGACTTGATCCCCATCCTGCAGGCGGCGATTGCGGGGAGACATTTCATTATTTACAGAAATAAACAAATAACGGGTGACATCACTCAACCCCGGTTTCTGCATGGTCAATACCTGTAGAAGGTCCGCGATATCGGAAGAATCCGCTATGTGAAGTTGAGTACCTGCCTCACCCGCGTATTCTTGAACTTTCCCGTTAAAAGAAATGTGTACGATCATTAAGTTATTCCGTAAAATTGACAAACATATTTGATTGAATTTTTTCCATTGTCCTGTAAAATTATACTTGACATCCGCTAGAGCGATTAATTAATCAAACATAGACCCTGGAGGACAATATGCCATTTGGATTCACTGGTAATATCCTGCATGTCGATCTCACAAGTCGAGAATTGACCGTCGAAAATCCCCCCGAAGAATTCTACCGCACTTACCTGGGGGGAGGTGCCATGGGACTTTACTATATTCTGAAGGGGATGAAACCTGAGACCGATCCACTCTCTCCTGAAAACATTCTCACCTTCATGTGCTCCGTGGTGACCGGGCTCCCTGTCTCTGGACAGAGCCGTATCTGTGTGAATGCAAAATCTCCCATGAGCGGTGGGATTGGTGATTCACAGGCAGGCGGCTTTTTCCCCGCCGAGGTGAAGTTTGCCGGATTCGACGGGATCGTTATCACAGGAAAAGCAGACAAACCGGTTTACCTGTGGCTCCATAACGGAAAAGCCGAGCTCCGCGACGCTGCTCACCTGTGGGGAAAAAACACAAAATTGGTCGACAAAATGTTGAAGGAAGAACTTGGCGACCCGAAAGTGCAAATTGCCCAGGTTGGTCCAGCCGCGGAGAAAGGTGTGCTTTTCTCCAGCATTGTCAACATGGTGAACCGCAACAACGGCCGTACCGGCATGGGTACCGTCATGGCCAGCAAGAATTTGAAAGCGGTTGCGGTCAGGGGAACGGCAAAAGTTGCTGCCGCAGACTCAAAAAAGATTCTTGAACTCGCCAGGCAGGGAGCAAAAGACGTTAAGAACAACCCTGATGTGGACGGACTCGCCGTGCATGGAACGGCCAGCGTGGTTGCCTACCAGAATGACGCGGGAACGCTACCCACCCGGAATTACACCGAGGGACAGTTCGAGGGTGTCGCAAAAATTAGCGGCGAAACAATGACCGAGACCATCTTGAAGAATAACGATACCTGTTATTCCTGCGCGGTACGCTGCAAGCGCGTGGTTGAAGCGGAAAAAGATGGCTACAAGGTCGAGCCTGCTTTCGGCGGTCCTGAATATGAGACCATAGGTACATTTGGCAGTTATTGCGGCATTGATGACCTGGAAGCGATCAGCTATGCAAACCAGGTCTGTAATGATTATGGGGTTGATACGATCACCTGCGGCGCCACGATCGCCTTCGCCATGGAATGTTTCGAAAAAGGGATCATCACCCAACAGGTAACAGGCGGAATCGATCTCAAATTCGGTAATACCAAAGCGATGCTTGCAGTTTTGGATCAGATCGTCAATAAATCCACTCCGTTTGGTGAATTGCTGTCACTGGGCTCTGCCCGGGTAGCCAAACAGTGGGGACCCGAGGCTGAGAAATGCCTGATCACGGTCAAGAACGAGGAAGCCCCCGCCCACATGCCGCAGGTCAAGAAAGTACTTGCACTCATCTATGCGGTAAATGCTTTCGGTGCTGACCACCAATCCAGTGAACACGACTGGATGTACGAAGAAGGAACAGCTGAATTGTATCTGGAGCGCCTGGCACTGATGGGATTGACCAACCCCCCTCCCGCTGGTGACTTCGGACCGGAGAAAGTGAAATTCGGTACACTGTCGCATATTTTCTACAGCTTACTCGATACTCTGACCATCTGCCAGTTTGTTTGGGGACCTGCGTGGACGCTTTTCGGACCGACAGAAACGGTGGAACTCGTGAAAGCAGCGACCGGCTGGGATGTGACACTGGAGGAATTGCTGCAGGCTGGTGAACGGCGCTTGAACATGATGCGGGTCTTTAACCTACGCGAAGGTTTCTCACGCAAAGACGATAAACTGCCTGCAAAATTCTTTGAACCTCTGAAAGGTGCTGGTCCTTCTGCCGGTGTAGCAGTTGACGAAAACATGCTCGAGCTGGCAATCGATCAACACTACGGAGCATTGAATTGGAACCTGGAAGGTGTACCCACCCGCCAGAAGCTGGAGGATTTGCAGCTCGGTTGGCTCACCTGATAAGATAAACAAGTAAACCTTTGAAACGGGACAAAGAATTGTCCCGTTTCTTTTTTCGTGGTGAATATTAAGAATCAAGTAATCTTATTGAAAAGGTTAGCTGAACCATTCCATTATTTGCGCCCCGCCCAGGGCGAAAAGCAGCATCTTTCCCACTTTTCCGATCCAACTGAAGATCAGGTATTTCCATATGGGCATGCGCAACGCACCGGCGACCATGCCGGCTATGTCAAACACCGGGTTGGGTACGAAGGCCAGCACCAGAACGGTGATGCCGCCAAATTTTTTCATCCATTGGGTGACCTTGTCATACCACTTCCGGTTTTCGATCACACCCTGCCCGCTGAAACCAGCCATGTAACCGGTGATCTCACCTAATGTCGCGCCAGTACCCGCGGCTAAAGCCACCAGGTAAGGGTTAAATACCGCTCCCATCGCGGAGGTGAACAATACCCCCGGCACCGGCAGAATGAGCGTGGCATTTGAGAGCAGGGAAATCAGAAAAACGCCGGGGTAACCCAGCGCTTCAAGTTCCTGCACCCGGTTGCGGTTGAGAAACAAAAAGACAGTCAGGCCAACGACTGCCAGGATGACGAGTACACGCACGACTGTCAACTTCCAGCCGGTCAGTTTATTCATCAATTAGTTGTTCACTTCTTCCTTCAGCAGGGATTCGATGCGGGCGATCACCATGTCCATGGCAACCTCGTTCAATCCGCCTTCCGGGATGATCACATCGGCGTAACGCTTGGAAGGCTCAACAAAATCAAGGTGCATAGGCCGGACCGTGGAGAGATACTGTTTCACCACCATCTCGGTGGTTCTGCCGCGCTCCTCAATATCGCGTTTCAGGCGGCGGATGAAACGAATATCCGCATCAGTATCCACAAAGATCTTGACATCAAACAGGGAGCGCAACACTGGTTCAGTAAAAATTAAAATGCCTTCGACCAATATCACCCGCCTCGGTTCGACATGAATGGTCTTTTCTGTCCTGTTATGAGTGGTGAAGTCGTAAATGGGAACTTCTACAGACTTCCACAGTTTTAACTGGAGAATGTGATCCATCATTAATCCAGATTCAAGCGAATCGGGGTGATCAAAATTAACCTCACGCCGCTGATTTACAGGGAGCTTGGAAAGATCGCGATAGTACGAATCATGCTGCAGGTAAGCGATGCGATGCTTGCCTACTTTTTTGAGAATGATATCTGCCGCGGTGGTCTTGCCTGAACCGGAACCGCCTGCAATACCAATCACGAGGGGTGTTTTTTTGTTGGGCATATCACAATTATAAATGATTGTCACACATCAATGCACTGGAAAAGTGACCGGATTTTTTGCTCAATTCTTCCGGTATTAATACCGGCCGAAGTTGTAAAGCAAGATTTTTAGATATTCCTGTATAGTCAGGCTCACCCCTTCTTTGGTTTTCCACCAGGAATTTGCCTGATACCAGTG
>CAYWVP010000031.1:9993-13793 GCA_964461605.1 uncultured Anaerolinea sp. | reverse complement strand
TTAACCAGGATCGAAAACCTGCCCAACGTCATGCAAGCTCACCGCTTAAATCCCGGATAGTTCGTGTTATAATGTCGCCGCATTTCAACAGGATGTAACTTGAAATTCTTAACACTCATACCGGATCTGTTACGGCGATAAATGACCAAAAATCCTGACAAAAAAAGACAGAATTTTTCATCGAATATCATTCGTATTGCTGCAGTCATAGGTCTGCTGGATTCAATATATCTGGCCTACGTCAAACTGGCCAATGCCGAGATTTACTGCACTCCAGGCCTGGGTGATTGCGATGTGGTGAATGCAAGCCAATGGTCTTCTTTATGGGGAATACCGCTGGGAGTTTATGGTGTGATCGGCTTTGCTGCGATCCTACTGATTGCATCATTTGGTAATAAGTGGAAACTGCTCACAACACATAATGATTTGATCCTATTTGCAATTAGTTTTGCCGGATTCCTGTTTTCACTTTACCTGACCTACATTGAACTTTTCATCTTGCATGCAATCTGCCAATGGTGCATTCTTTCAGCATTAATGATGACCGTTATTTTCATCGTTTCAGTTTACAAACTTGTAGTAAAATCTGCGAAGTTTAATAATTCAGGAGGAAATTAATATGCCCAGAATTCGATGTCATTATTTGGATTGTGCGTTCCTGGACGAAGGTATATGCACTGCCGGGATGGTGGAACTTGATCCGGACACCGGTTGCAAAACCTACACTGCCAACGCCGAATCCATGAGCAATGATGATTGGGATACTGAAGAAGATGAACTTGAAGAATGGGATGATATGGAGGAAGAAGGCGAAGAGGATTGGGAAGACCTGGATTATGATGAAGACAATTAATTTATTCCGGTCATAACCTGTTCATCAGACCCCGGTTGACGCCGGGGTTTTATTAAACTTATGAAACTATTTGACGATTCTGAAGATAAGAACCTGAAGCACAACTTCCTCGCCAATATGGCTGATGGGGCTTTCTTTGGTATGGGGGTAGGTTTTTCGTCGTACACGACCATTATTCCGCTATTCGTTGCCACCATGACGTCATCAGCTACGCTGATCGGTCTTATTCCGGCAATTCACAACATGGGCTGGCAGTTACCTCAACTGTTGATGGCAAAACGAATTTCGAAAATGGGGCGAATTAAACCGTTCGTTGTTTTGGCTACAATTCACGAAAGAATCCCGATTCTTGGCCTGGGGATTGTTGGGCTTCTGTTGCCTGTGATCGGAGTTAAGATCGGCCTGTTACTGACATTTCTGCTGCTGATCTGGCAGGGCTTGGGCTCCGGGGTAACGGCTAATGCCTGGCAGATCATGATCAGCAAAGTGATACCGGGAAATATCCTGGCAACATTTTTTGGGGCTCAGTCGGCAGGTTCCAACCTGCTTGCCAGTTTTGGCGCATACGCAGCTGGTTTGATCCTTGTGGCGAGCAGACCACCTTTTGATTTCGCCACTTGCTTTTTCATCACCACAGCGCTCTATGCTTTTTCCTGGTACTTTTTAAACCTTACCCGCGAAAAATCCAGTGTGGTAAGCGTTGAGGACATCCCACCGCAACCCCTTTGGCAGGATATCAAAACGATCCTGAAAAACGATGAATCTTTCAGGAATTTTCTGATCAGCCGGTTCTTCTCACAATTCGGTCTGATGGCTACTGCTTTTTATTCGGTTTACGCCGTAAAAATTTTGGGCATGTCATCGGTTCAAGTCGGGATCATGACCAGTATCCTGATGATCACGCAAGTCATTGCCAATCCCTTATTGGGCAGGTTATCGGATAATTGGTCGCGCAAATGGGTATTGGTTCTCGGTTCGCTTAGCTCTGCTGCAAGTGCCATCCTCGCCCTGGTCATCAAGGATACGAACCTTTTTGCCTTACCTTTCATACTCTTTGGCATCGCTGCAACTGCCTTCTGGACGATCGGGATCACCATCTCTCTCGAATTTGGTAGCGAGATTCAGCGCCCCACATACGTGGGATTGGCAAATACGATGATCTCTCCTGCCACAATTCTGGCTCCATTGATCGGTGGAATCCTGGCTGATTCACTTGGCTATCCGGTAACATTTATTACTTCGGCTGTTCTAGCCTTGATCTCTGCAATTATCCTGGTTGTATTAGTAAAAGATCCGCGCGGTCAGAAGCATCATCACTCCCCCTGAAGCGGTTGCCTTCATTAATCACGGTACCACTTCTTCCACCCTGGTGGTCAGATCATTGATCCATTTTTTTGAAAAATAACGTTTCAAACCGAGGGCAAATTTGGTTACCTCTTCACTCAACGTCAGCGCGTAAACAAAATAGATCGGAAGGTGGAACAAAAAAGCCCCGGCAGCTGTAAAGGGTACACCGATCAACCAGATGACCAAACCGTCCAGCAGAAGCGAGAAGCGTGTATCTCCCCCTGAACGAAGAATTCCGATGACGATCGTATGATTGCAAGCTCTAACCCACAACCCCAATCCCAATACAATCAGGCAATTACGGGCAAAATCGATCACTTCAGGTGCAACTTTGTAGTATTGCAACACTGCAGGGGCGACAAGTAAAACAACAACTCCCATCAATAGCGCTACGCTTCCCTGGATAAATAAGGATCTGCCTGCGTACCTGTACGCCTGGTCATTTTTTCCCTGGCCGATTAAATGACCGACCATGATCGCGGTTGCGTTGCCAACGCCAAGGAAGATGACAAATGCGACATTATCTATTGAGGAAACAATATTAATCGCTGCCACTGCGGATGTTCCAATGTGACCATAGATCGCGTTATAAGTGGTGATTCCCATCGACCACAAAAACTCGTTTCCGATCACCGGTAGTACGGGTTTCATTACTCTCCCGATGAAATTCCAATCGAAGTCAAGCACGTGCTGTATTCGCACTGCCACAGGGTTGGAAGGATTGCGGAAAATGAAAAACAACAAAACCACGCATTCCATCACCCTGGCAATTAATCCTGCAATTGCAACCCCATTAACACCCAGAGCTGGAATGCCCAGTTTTCCCCAGCCAAATATCAATGGATAAGCCAGAAGAATATCTAACAGAAGAGCCGCGGTGCTGACAACAACAGGCAGACGCACATGCCCTACAGCCCGAGAGGACATACTAAAAACAGCTGTCAACGCATAGAATCCGTATGACCATGCCATGATTTTCAGGTAACGGGAACCGGTAGCAATTACTGCCGGATCCGAGGTATAAATACGCAGCGCAGTTTCAGGAAAGAACCTGGCAATGACAAAGAAGATAACAGCCGCAATCAACCCAAGTTTAATGGTAATTCCAACCACGCGGCGAATATTTTGAATGTCATGTTTTCCCCAAAATTGGGCCACAAACATCGATGTGCCACTGGCAATACCAAAAACCATTAAGTTTAGAAGAAACCAGATCTGATTTGCCAGACCAACTGACGCCACAGAAACTTCACCCAATTGGCCGATCATGAATACTGAGACAAAGTTTAAAGACGAAGAAATCAAACCCTGCAAGGCGATTGGCAAAGCCAAACGAATCAGGATTCGGTAATACTCGCGGTCGCTTAGAAACTCGATGATCTTGTTCAAGCCTGGCTCACTAAGTGAAATCGAACGCTGAATTATACTGTAGTGTCGGGTAATTCTTTGAAATTAGCCTGATTGTGGTTAAAGAATATGCTATTGACTTTTTTCACATGCATTGTTGTTAGTTAAAATCGGACCATTAATTAGTCCTTACCAATTGATAATGACATTGTAATGTTTTGGTAAATCAAGTATTTGATTGAATTTGATAGGA
>CAYWVP010000031.1:0-9893 GCA_964461605.1 uncultured Anaerolinea sp. | reverse complement strand
TGGGGAGTGAGAATGCTCGGTTGGTACGTGATGCAAGCAAAACCACAAAAAGAAGGTTTTTTGAGTTCTCAATTAACAAGCAATCAGATTGAGGCCTATCTTCCGTCAATCAAAACGAAAAATCGCGACGGGAAAACAATGAACCGGTCGTTTTTCCCGGGATATATATTTATTAAAGTGGATCTGGACACCAGGGGGATTTCTGATCTTAATTGGATCCCAGGATCTAAGGGACTGATCAGCTTTGGCGGACAACCTGCCAGTGTCCCGGACCATTTCATTCAGCAATTGAGAAACAAACTGGAAGTATTGAATTCCAAACAGCGATCAAAATATTGTGATTACCACCAGGGTGATCTGGTCACAATTACCAGGGGGCCGCTGGAGGGTTATCGTGCGATCTTTAACCAATACTTGCCAGATAAGGACCGCGTCCGGTTATTCCTGGATATGTTATCAAAAAACACAATCGGTTTGGAACTACCTGCTGCATATATTACTTGACGAGGATTGTGTTTGGTGATGCCGTAATAACATTTTGCCCACTTTACCACGAGAATTATCCTCAGTGGGGGCGGAGCACGGTTGAATCCGGATCGAGAAACTAAGTCCGATCGCAAAGCAAACTCCAAAAAATATTAACCTACCTTATTAGTTACAGTTAATTCTGTGAGAATCTCCATCTAATGCAGAAGTGTTAAGAATTTTGCATATCAAAATTAATTCCTAACCATCACATCCCTGACACTGAAGAACATCGCTAGATACTATGCAACCTAATCTCTGATCCTGCTGGAATTTTGAAGGAAAACAGACCATGGATATCTCAGAATTATTGAATATTTTAAAATGGCGAAAGTGGGTCATCATTATCTCCGTACTGGTAACGATGCTCGTTGTGTTTCTCGCGACCTGGTTTACCCCTCCGACGTACACAGCCACAGCAACAATGAGGATTGCCACATCCTCTTCCAGTTCCACCTATTCAGATTATTACTTTGCTGACCGTCTCATCACTACTTACATGAACATAGCCACCAGCCGTCCACTGGTCGACGAACTGGTCAGACAACTGGGGTTGTCTACTGCCCCCTCAATATCTGTTGGACAGATCCCTAATTCTGAATTGATCCAAATCTCAGTGGAAGATCGCGATCCTGCCCTGGCAATGACAGCAGCAAACGCTCTTGGCGGAATCCTTATTTCACAAGGCAGCGAATTTTTTACCGGCAGCGGGAAAAGCCCGGCGGACGTTCTCAAAGAGCAGGTAGATCGTGTCGGTGCTGAATTGGACAAACTCAGAAATGAATACTACGATCATCTCGCCAGATATCCGGATGACATTGAAGGCAACCAGATTAATGCTGAAGCTGTTGACTTGCAACAACAACTCTATTTTGAACTGCTTTCGCAATACCAGTCCCTTCTCTCGCGTGAAACGATTCAGTCGAATATTGTCTCTTTCGTTGAAACAGCCGGTTTACCTGCTTACCCCTCCAAACCAAACAAAGTGGTAAACCTGGCTCTCGGGTTTGTTGTTAGCTTAATTGGTGGAATTGGATTGGCTTTTTTATTTGACAGCCTGGATTCAACGATGCACACATCGAAGGAAATAAGTAAGGTAGCCATTTCACTTCAAACAATCGGACGTGTCCCAACGATAGCCAAAAAAGAGGAAAGGTTGTTATCTGCGGACGGGAATACCCGCCTTGACGAAGCCATTTCCAATTTGAGGACCACATTCCTAAGTGTGATCGAAGAGAGTCAAGGAAAATCCTTCCTGATCGTGAGTTCTTTGCAGGGGGAAGGAAAAACGATGCTGTCGAGCAATCTGGCCTTATCGTTAGCGCAATCAGGGAAGAAAGTGATCCTCGTTGATTGCGATCTGCGCGTCCCTGGTATTCACAAGATTTTTGATCTACAGAATAATGTTGGAGGACTAAGTGACTATTTATTAGGTAAGATAACCCTGAATAAATCCATCAAGCACACCATCCATGACAACCTTCATGTGATAACAGCTGGACCGGTGACAAAGAAACCGGCTTTACTCCTGGAATCCTCTCGTATGAAATCATTGATCCCGAAATTAACAGAAGATTACGAGTTTGTTCTTCTTGATACCCCGGCTGTGTTAGCGGTTTCAGATAGCCATGTTTTGGCACCGATAGTGGATGGTTTACTATTGGTGACCAGGTTGGGCGTTACCCGCAAAGAAAAGTTAGCAGCTGCGATAGAACAGTTGAAATTTATCAAAGCCAGGTTCATCGGTTTGGTGATAAACGGAGACGAGTCTGCCAACCTTTACTCGTATTACTCACGGAGAATGTCTCCGCTTAAGGGAGAGAAAAATAATGGTAACAAAATCTGAGAAAATAAATCAAGGAATTCCTGGATCTTCCGGTTTGGTTGCCATTTCCGGGAAAACGAATTTTTACTATTTCACTAAACGCATAATCGACATCATCATCTCAACGATTGCCCTGATCATTCTATTCCCGTTGATGCTCATTGTTGCCATACTGATCCGGGTAGATTCACCTGGACCGGTGATCTTCACTCAAAAAAGGATCACGACATTGAGAAAAAGAGTAAGTGGTGGTTACCAATGGGATAGAGCTGAATTTTCTTTTTATAAATTCAGAACGATGAAACACAATGCGGATGATACATTGCACAAAACATACGTCAAAGCCCTGATCGATCATGATGATCAGACGCTCAACAGCCTTGGTAACGCAGATTCCAAGATCAAGAAACTGACTAAAGATCCCCGCGTCACGCGTCTGGGGCACTTGTTACGCAGATCCAGTATCGATGAAATACCCCAATTCTGGAATGTATTGAAGGGTGACATGAGTGTCGTAGGACCCCGCCCAGCAATACCTTATGAACTGGATTTTTATAAACCCTGGTATTTTCGCAGATTCGAAACGAAACCCGGTTTGACTGGACTTTGGCAGGTGGTGGCAAGATGCTCAATTGATTTTGATGGGATGGTCAAACTTGATCTAGAATACCTCGAAAAACAATCTTTACTCGAAGATCTAAAAATTATATTCATGACCCCTGTCGCGATTTTTTTACATAGGGGTGCGGCCTGATTACTTTTTATCATAGAGAGGAGTTGAATATGGAAAACTTACGTATTGGCATTATTGGGTGTGGTTATTGGGGTCCTAACTTGATCCGAAATATTCACGAAATAAGCTCTTCAGAGCTTGTAGCAGTGGCAGATCTAAATGAAGATCGCCTCCACTCGATCAAATCCAGGTACCATGACATTATCACTACCAGGAATTATCGCGATCTTTTTGATTTGAATTTGGATGGTATCCTGCTTGCTACACCACCTTCTACGCATTTTGCCATCGCATCCGATGTGCTGAATCATGGGATCAATGTAATGGTTGAAAAACCAATGACCACCAACACAAAAGATGCGGAGGAATTGATCGAACTTGCAGCAAGAAAACAACTTGTCCTGATGGTGGGCCATACTTTCATTTACAACAATGCACTACACGAATTAAAAAACTTAATGAACAACGATGATATCGGACGTGTCCATTATGTTGATACCGCCCGTTTGAGCCTTGGTCTTTACCAACCGGGATTGAATGTATTGTGGGACCTCGCTCCACATGATCTTTCGATTGTCTTTTTCCTGTTGGAAAAGAATCCGATATCCATTGAGATTTTTGGAACAGCTTGCGTTCTCAAAGGAGTACAGGATGTTGTGCACCTGAATATTATGTACCCTGGTAATGTACTCGCACACATACATGTAAGTTGGCTAGCTCCGGTTAAAGTACGACGGGTGACTGTTGTTGGGAGCAAAAAGATGGTGGTTTACAACGATATAGAAGCCCTGGACAAACTTAAGATCTATGACAAAGGTGTGGAATTTCCGGAATTCGTGGATTCTTACACAGAGTGGCAGTGCTCATACCGGGCAGGAAATATTGTGATCCCGAACATCAAGTTCACTGAACCTCTCCGGCTTGAGTGCCAGCACTTCCTGGATTGTATAGCAAACAAGGTTCCCTGCATGACCTCAGGCGAAGAGGGGCTGAAAGTTGTGAAAATGCTTGAGGTGTCACAAAGAATTTTGATGAATGAACATTACGGTGAGGTGCTGGAATGGTAAGCGGAGATTTTTTGCGAATTGCTCCAGATGTGAAACTGGGAGAAAACGTACGCATTTATGCATTCGTTAACCTATATGGCTGTGAAATCGGTGATGAAAGCCGGGTGGGCACTTTCGTGGAGATCCAGAAAGGCGCACACATTGGTAAACGGGTAAAGATCTCGAGCCATTCATTTATCTGTGAGGGTGTAACAGTGGAAGATGATGTATTCATCGGACACGGTGTGATGTTCATCAACGATAAATATCCCCGCGCCACCAATTTGGAAGGTGCACCGCAAACGGAGGACGATTGGGTCTGCCAAACCACGCTGGTGAGAAAGTCCGCCTCAATCGGCAGCAATGCCACAATCCTATGCGGTCTCACTATCGGTGAAGGTGCCATTGTCGGTGCTGGAAGTGTGGTTACCCATGATATTCCGGATTGGACCATCGCGGCTGGTAATCCGGCCAGGGTCATTCGCAAAATAACGAATTAATACAGGAGCCCAGAATGAATATACCCCTTGTTGATTTGCACGCACAATATGTCCCATTGAAAAATGAGATCTTCGCCGGGATGGAAACCGTCTTTGATAGCATGCAGCTCTTCCTGGGGAAGAACGTGCAAGCGTTGGAAAAGGATTTCGCTGAGTTTTGTGGAGCCAAGTATGGTATTGGTGTCAGTGACGGGACCAATGCCTTGCAGATCATTTTGCGCGCCATGGACATTGGACCGGGTGATGAGGTGATCACAGTTTCTCATACTTTTATCGCAACCGCGGAGGCAATCCTGCTCGTTGGGGCCACGCCAGTTTTCATCGATATCCGACGGGACAGCCTGTTGATGGATACCTCGCTGGTTGAAGCAAAAATTACTCCTCACACAAAAGCCATAATTCCAGTCCACCTCTATGGTCAGACTGTTGACATGGATCCTCTGCGTGAATTGGCTGCCCGTTACGATTTGAAGATAGTTGAAGACGCTTGCCAGGGGCATGGGGCTACATACGCGGACAAACGCGCTGGAAGCCTTGGGGATGCAGCAGCATTTAGCTTTTACTATTCAAAAAACCTGGGCGCGTTTGGTGAGGGAGGTTTTATCACGACAAGTGACCCTGAGATTTACCGTAAAGCGAGGATGATCCGCGACCATGGTTCTGAACGGCGCTATTACCACGATCTACTAGGCATGAACGCGCGTTTGGATGAAATCCAAGCCGTTGTGCTGCGGGCAAAGCTTCCCCATCTTGAGGAATACAACCGGCTGCGCAGGGAACACGCTGCTTTATACAATCAACTGCTGTCTGACCTGCCAATCATGACGCCAATGGAATTGCCGGGTAATGAGCACATTTATCACATGTATGTGATCAGAACACCCAGGCGGGATGAGTTGCAAGCCTGGCTCAAGGAACATGGCATTGGTACCGGTATTCACTACCCTGTCCCCATCCATCTGCAAAATTCGATGAGCAACGCTGATGGGAAAATTGGAGACCTGCCGGTTACAGAGGAGATTGTGGACCAGATCCTATCACTACCTATGTACCCGGAGCTTAGCGACGAAGCCATTCACACAGTTGTTGAGTCTATCAAGGGGTTTTACGAGCATTGATGTGGATATTTAAATCGTATCAGCTAAAAGTCCCTCAATCTGTTTTAACCATCAAAACAAAATAATCTGTCTTGTTCGCAAACACAAAAGTTAACCGGGTAATGACTACGCCGAGGCAAACAAACCAGTTTAATTTTTATCGGGTTGGATTTGCTGGCAAGAGATTTTCCAAATCATTGACAATATTCACGCAATACTGATCCGGCATGGCAGAATTAACCTTACTCCTCACCGGTTTGATTGTTAAATGGACAAGAAACCTTCAGGAGGTGAAATTATGAAAACGCAGAGCCCTGAGATCATAACCTGGAAAGATCAACCATTGGTTTACATCATACGGACAGATCCGATGCCGGAGAAGACCACGTTCCTCACTCCACCGGAATTCAAGCAACAGGTAGGATTCGTGGTTTACCCTGGCGGCGGTGTGATTGCCCGCCATCTACACCTGGCACTGGAACGCCATCTGGTGGGCACCTGTGAAGTGTTGGTGTTGCTCAAAGGGCGCTGCCTCATGGACGTGTACAACGATTACAAAGAACTCGTTACGACCAGGGAATTAAACAAAGGCGATGTAATGTTGATGGTCGGCGGTGGACACGGGTTCCGTGTTGAGGAAGACACAGTTTTCCTGGAGGTTAAGCAGGGACCCTACCTGGAAGTTGAGGAAAAGGAGCGTTTTTAGATGATTGCAGTAAACGAACCTCTCCTGGGGGATCGGGAACTTGAGTATGTGACTGAATGCATCAAGACTGGGTGGATTTCTTCAGCTGGACATTTCATCGACGAATTTGAAGAGAAATGGTCAAGCTATTGCGGCATGAAACACGGGATTGCAGTCAGTAATGGAACTACAGCCTTACAGGTTGCGGTGGGCTGCCTGGATCTCAATCCGGGTGATGAGGTCATTATGCCTACCTTTACCATTATCTCCTGCGCACTGGCGATCCTGGAAAACGGTGGTATACCGGTGTTGGTCGATTGTGATCCACGCACCTGGTGTATGGATGTGACACAGGTTGAAGAAAAGATCACACCACGTACGAGGGCGATCATGCCAGTGCACATTTATGGTCACCCGGTGGACATGGACCCATTAATCGCCCTGGCTGAAAAGTATCACCTTACAATCATTGAGGACGCAGCTGAAGTGCATGGGGCAGAATATCTTACAAACCGATTTGGGGCAGAGCCACTGTGGAAACGTTGCGGCGGTATGGGGGATATAAATGCTTTCAGTTTTTACGCCAACAAACTGATCACTACTGGTGAAGGCGGGATGCTTCTAACAAATAGTGATCAATATGCCGAGAAGGCACGCAGTCTGCGAAACCTTTGTTTCCGTTCTGAACGGCGCTTCTACCACACCGATATTGGCTACAACTTCCGACTCACCAACCTGCAAGCAGCTTTAGGATTGGCTCAATTGGAAAGGTTCGAGGAGATTGTCGAAAAAAAGCGCTGGATGGGGAAAGCTTACACCGAACGTTTGAGAGATATTGAGGTCCTGCAGTTGCCTGTTGAGGAACCTTGGGCAAGGCAGGTTTATTGGATGTACAGTATCGTGCTGGATGAATCTACCGGGATGGACGCGGTGGAATTTGCCAGGCGATTGGATGGATTGGGTATTCAGACCCGGCCTTTCTTCCTGGGGATGCACGAGCAGCCGGTTTTCCATAAGCGTGGAATGTTCCTAAACGAACATTACCCTGTTTCCGAACGAATCGCCCGGCAGGGATTGTATCTGCCTTCAGGATTGGCTTTGACTTTGGACGATCTGGACAAAGTCTGCGAGGCTGTAAGAACAGTGCTGAATACTTGAAAATTCCTACCGATAACAAATCCTCCAAAAAGAAAATGAGGCATGACTACAAGAACTCACCAGATTGACGATCTCCCAGTTACTACATACGAACCAACGCGCGGTTGGTTATCGCTGCGACTGATTGAGATATGGTATTACCGTGAACTTCTCTACTTTTTAACATTGCGGGATATCAAAATCCGTTACAAACAGACCGCTTTGGGGGTTGCCTGGGCTATACTCCAGCCACTGATCACGATGGTTATCTTTAGCGTGATCTTTGGTCAGCTGGCCAACTTACCCTCCGATGGAATTCCTTATCCAGTTTTCAGTTATGCTGCTCTTTTACCATGGGGACTTTTTTCCGGCGCTCTACAAAGGGCAGGTACCAGCCTGGTAGCAAACAGCAACCTGATCACTAAAGTTTATTTTCCGCGCCTGGTGATCCCGATCTCAGCGGTTGCTGCTGGTCTGTTGGATTTTTTGATCGCCTTCATTGTTTTATTGGGACTTATGCTCTTTTACAAGATACAGCTGACATGGATGATCCTGACGATACCGTTATTCATGCTTCTGGCTATCTTGACCGCACTCGCAGTCAGTCTATGGCTATCCGCATTGAATGTCCAGTATCGTGATGTCCAACACATTATTCCCTTCCTGATACAAGCCTGGATGTATGCCTCTCCGGTCGCTTATTCTGCTGGTCTGATCCCAACTGGTCCATGGCGAATCATTTATGGACTCAATCCACTTGCGGGCGTCATCCAGGGATTCCGTTGGGCATTGCTGGGAGCAAGTCCGCCGAACGAACTCCTGATTGTCTCCATTGTTATCGTCCTTATTCTCCTTGTGAGTGGCTTGTATTACTTCCGGCGTATGGAAAGAACTTTTGCGGATGTGATCTGAATATGAACAATACTGCCATCAAAGTTGAAAACCTGGGCAAGCAATACCGCATCGGTGCACAACAAGAGCGCTACCGAACACTGCGTGATGCATTGCTTACTGGAATCAAGCAAATAACCCAGCTCAATAAGAACAAGTCGGCAGACACGATCTGGGCGTTAAAGGGCGTTAATTTTGAAATTGCACATGGCGAGGTAGTAGGGATTATCGGTCGGAACGGAGCAGGAAAGAGTACCCTGCTAAAGATCCTCTCACACATCACGGAGCCTACGGAAGGACGCGTCACTTTGCGGGGACGAGTGGGCAGCCTGCTCGAAGTGGGCACCGGTTTTCACCCTGAATTAACCGGCAGGGAAAATATCTATCTCAACGGCGCAATTCTCGGAATGAAAAAAAACGAGGTGGATCGCAAGTTTGATCAAATAGCCGCTTTCTCTGAGATCGAACAATTCCTGGATACCCCGGTAAAGCGTTATTCCAGCGGGATGTATGTGCGCCTGGCGTTCTCAGTAGCTGCTCACATGGAGCCGGAGATCCTGCTGATCGATGAAGTATTGTCTGTCGGAGATGCAGAGTTCCAAAAGAAATGCCTTGGAAAAATGGAGGAGGTAGCTGGTAAGGGTAGAACAGTTCTATTCGTCAGCCATAACCTGGTCGCAGTCAGGTCGCTCTGCGAAAAAGCGATACTGATCGATTCTGGAAGAATTGTTGCCGATGGAGAAACAGATGAAGTTGTCAATCAGTATATGATGTCAACAAATACGCGGAAATTGGATGATTTTAGTATCCGCTCAAATGACCTGACCCGGGAAGGAAACGGGACTGTCGTATTTCAGGAATGGTGGGTAATTGATGAAGTTTTCGGAGCGGGTAGAAAAGTAAGATCATGTCAGAGTTGTACATTCCAGATTTTTTACGAAACAAAATCCGGAAATCCCGTTGGTAATGTAGCAGTTACGTTGACGATCAAAAACAATTATGGTCAACCGGTATTAACAGGTGCAACCTGGTTTACAGATTCTGACTTTCGAACCATTCCGTCGAGGGGTATTTTTTCCTGTCATTTCAAATCGCTCCCTCTCGCACCGGGCAACTACGTTATTCACCTTTACTGTAATGCACAGAATGAAGCTTCCGAACGAATCCCCAATGCAGGTACCTTTGAGGTAATTGCAGAAGATGTTTTTGGGACCGGCAGGATGTTGCATGACGATCACGGCGATGTTATTGTTACAGATTTTTCCTGGTCAGTAAATGAAAATTGATTGATTAACCTTAGGTTTTGAAGAACAAGAATTCCCCAAGATGACCATTACCTTAACAGTCATAATTCCTACCAGAAATCGCTCCGATTTTGTAGCAGAGCTTCTGGATTCATTGGCTGCTCAGACCCCGGTCGCGTTTGATTGGGAAGTAATAGTGGTTGATAACGG
>CAYWVP010000030.1:12221-14023 GCA_964461605.1 uncultured Anaerolinea sp. | reverse complement strand
CCCGCGTGATATAATTCGCGCATGCCCTCCATAGTTGCCATCGACATCGAAACGACCGGCCTTGACCCGCAGAAAGACGCGATCACTGAGATCGCGGCAGTCCGATTTAATGGTCACCGTGTGGAAGCCGAGTGGTCCAAGTTGATCAACCCGGGTCGTCCCATCCCGCGCATGATCACCCAATTGACCGGTATCACAGATGAAATGGTGCGCAACGCCCCACCCATCAACGCGGTCATCCAGGAATTGAGTGATTTTATCGGGAATGATCCCGTCCTTGGGCACAATGTGCGGTTTGATCTTTCCTTCCTGCAAAAACATCGTATCCTGATGTTCAACAAGGTTGTCGATACGTATGAACTGGCAGCAATCGCATTACCTGGTACCAGTCGTTACAAACTGGGTAGTCTGGGAAGTACCCTCGGAATTTTAATTCCAAATTCACATCGCGCTCTGGATGATGCACGCCTGACACAGGCTGTGTATCATTCACTTTCACAAAAACTGCTTGAACTGCCCATAGAGATTCTTGCCGAGATCGTACGCATGGCAGAAGGGATCGAGTGGGATGGAGAACTGGCTTTCCGACAGGCGCTGCAGGAAAAAGGGCGCATGCCGGTCGAAGCCAAAAAAGTGATCCAGGATGACTTCGGGTTATTATTCGGCGGGGTAAAAAACTATCCGCCGCTGGTACCTGTAGAGACCCCAATACCCCTTGATCCAGAGGAAATGGCCGCCCAGATCGAGCATGGCGGACCATTTTCCCAATACTTTGACAATTTTGAAAGCCGCCCGCAGCAGCTGGAAATGCTTCGTTCGGTCGCAAATGCCCTTTCCAACGGTCAACACCTGATGGTCGAAGCCGGGGCAGGAACCGGAAAATCATTTGCGTACCTCATCCCTGCCGTTGAATGGGCGGTCAGAAATTCCATGCGGGTGGTGATCTCCACGAACACCATCACGCTTCAGGACCAGTTGATCAAAAAGGACATTCCAGACCTCGCCTCTGCGTTGGGTTCAGAGGTACACGCCACCGTGGTAAAGGGGCGCAACAATTACCTTTGTCCGCGCCGTTATGCTGCGATGCGAAAAAACGGACCGGAAACCGCGGATGAGTTGCGCGTGCTGGCCAAGACGATGGTTTGGCTGTACCAGGGCGGAAGCGGTGATCGCGGAGAAATCAACTTAAACGGACTATCCGAAAGAGATGTGTGGCAGCGCCTTTCGGCGGAGGATGAAGGCTGCCGGGCTGAGGTGTGTGTTTCACGCACCGGGGGAGCCTGTCCATTTTACAGAACACACATGGCGGCGCAATCCTCGCATATCCTGGTGGTTAATCACGCCCTACTACTGGCAGATGTGATGACCGGAAACCGCGTGCTGCCTGAATACAACTACCTGATCGTGGATGAAGCCCATCACCTGGAATCTGCCACCACCAACGCGCTCTCCTACCGCATCTCTCAGTCAGATCTTGTGCGTCTGCTGCGAGAAGTGGGCAGCGTCTCCAGCGGATTAATGGGTAGGTTGCTCACCCTGCTTTCACACACTTTGCCACCATCCGATTTTGCATCCCTGAATATGGCCGTCCACAAAATCAGTGATCTGACCTTCAAGCTGGAAAATGATTTTTCTGAACTCATTCACAACCTGGAAAATTTTATGGATGAACATCGGGATGGTCAACCGATCAGCGGGTACGGTCAACAAACGCGCATCCTGCCCGCAACCCGTACATTGCCCAGCTGGTCTGAAGTTGAAATCAGTTGGGATGAGTGCCAGGCTTCGCTGGATAGTACATT
>CAYWVP010000030.1:10003-12121 GCA_964461605.1 uncultured Anaerolinea sp. | reverse complement strand
GTTATCTTAACCTCTGCCACCCTGACCACGAACAATGAATTTGATTACATGCGCAACCGGCTTAACGCGGATGAAGCAGATGAACTGGTGTTGGGATCCCCGTTTGATTTTGAAAATTCGACCCTGCTCTACCTGGTAAATGACATCCCTGAACCCACTGAAGCCAACGCCTACCAGCGGGAGGTGGAAAGCGCCATCATCCGGCTGGCAAAAGCCACCGGCGGCCGCATGCTCGCGTTGTTCACGTCCTACGCCCAATTGAAGCGCACCGCCCAGGCGATCGGTCCAGCCATGGCGGATTCAGGCATTGAGGTTTATGAACAGGGCGAAGGTGCCTCTCCGAATACACTGCTTGAAACCTTCCGCGAGGCGGACAAAGCTGTTCTGCTGGGCACCCGCGCATTCTGGGAGGGTGTGGACATTCCAGGCGAAGCACTTTCTGTGCTGGTGATCGTAAAGTTGCCTTTCGACGTTCCGTCTGATCCCATCATCGCTGCCCGGGCTGAAACCTTCGAAGATCCATTCAACGAATACAACATTCCCGAAGCCATCCTGCGATTCAGACAGGGCTTTGGACGACTGATCCGCACACAATCAGATCGCGGCGTGGTGGTGATCCTGGATAAACGGGTGCTCACCAAGAAGTACGGACGCCAGTTCCTTGATTCGATCCCTCTGTGCACAAGAAAAGTCGCTTCCAGTTTGGACCTGCCCGCAGTAACGGTTAAGTGGTTGAATATCTGATCCTATAAAATGGTGTTAACCTCTAACAGGATAAAAATTTCGGAGTCATGACATGAAATATATTATCGGTGTAATGCGACCCAATTTTCTGCTGCTGGCAGTAGCCTGCACTTTCCTGGCGATGACGGCTGCGATCTGGACCCACGGGCAGGTTAATCCAGCCCACGCGGTGCTGGCGTTTATTGGCGCGCTGGCGGCGCATGGATGTGTCAACGCGATCAATGAATACATGGATGTAAAAAGCGGTCTGGATTTTCGCACCACGCGCACTCCTTTCAGCGGAGGGAGCGGCACGCTGGTCCAGGATACATCAAAAGCCCCCCTCGTTCTTTGGACGGTGATCGTCACCGCTGCAATTACTACACTTATCGGGATCTTCTTCGCCATCAAGGTCGGTTGGCCGATCCTGATCATCGGGGCAATGGGATTATTCGTAATCTTTGCTTATACCCCCTGGTTCAACAAGCAACCGATCCTGTGTTTGCTCTCCCCCGGTTTTGGTTTCGGCACACTGATGGTGCTGGGAAGCTACTACGTGTTTACCGGAACGATCACCTGGACTGCTGTCCTCAGTTCCTTCATTCCATTCTTTCTGGTATGCAACCTGCTCTTACTTAACCAGTTCCCTGATGCCGAAGCAGATAAAACGGTGGCACGGAAGCATTACCCCATCCTTATCGGTAAGCGAGCCAGCGCGGTCATTTTTGTCGCCTTTCTGGCAGCCACTTATGTTGCCATCCTGCTGGGAGTGATCCTGAAGGTCACGCCGGCCTGGACTTTGCTCGGTTTGTTAACACTCCCGATTGCCGTTATTACTGCCCGTTCGGTCTTGAAGAATGCCGAGAACCTGCCAGCCCTGCTACCCTCTTTGGGGCAGAACGTTCTACTCAACCTGGTTACCCCGGTGTTGATGGGAATCGGTTTCCTGTTGGGATAATGGAACGATTCCCCGCGTAATGACGTCATGAAAGGGCAGGTTACTCCTGTCCTTTTGTTTTGCTCTAGTGATGCAATAAGCCACCTGCAGCAAAATTTTAAGGGTTGTAGTTGAGCTCGATTTTCTATATAATTGGACTAAATAAGTCTGATTAACGATCAGGAGGAAATTCAGATGTCAGTAAAGAAACTCGCGACTATTATCGGTGTGATCATTTCATTGAGCCTGTTGATGGCTTCCTGCGGTATCCTGAATCCCACTGGAGTCCCTTCCGAGGAGTACATCAACACCAGTGTGGCAGAAACAGTCAACGCCCAAAACCCGGCAACCGAACAACCTGTCGTAACCGAAACACCCGCACCTCCGGTTGACCTTCCCACGGATGTCCCCGCCCCGACCGAGGAACCTGCCAGAAGCCCGCTTGCCGTGGCTTTTGT
>CAYWVP010000030.1:1693-9903 GCA_964461605.1 uncultured Anaerolinea sp. | reverse complement strand
TGGGTACCGCAAACTGATCAGTTGGCGATGTCCATCCGGCACGCATATGAAGGTCCCGGCTCACCCTCCGGCAATGCACTGTTCCTGATCGACAGTGAAACCTCAAGCATGAGCACTTTGATGACCGTTGAATCCGGGTGGAGCTGGGATTATACCTATTCACCCGACGGATCTCTGATCGCCATCTCCCGCCCGGAGGGAATGGATATTTACAGCGCTGATGGAAGCCTGGTGGCAGCAGACGTGATCACTTTCCCGTTCGTCAATACCGCCTCCGAGTACGCCTTCCTCCCCATGCCTACCTGGTCTGTTGACCGGCCAGCGCTGGCGGTGGTTGTTCCACCGCAAGACCCCTGGGCGCTCACCCCGGCGGATTCCAGTGTGTATTATTGGGAAATTGCCCAATCTACGACTTCTGCCAGGCTGACCTTCACAGCCCCGATGACCTACTGGCCGATGGAGATAGCTTCGATCGCCCCGGACCTTTCGAAGCTTTTGTATTTAGTTCGTGAGGGCACACCTGAGGAAAACCGCTACGCACTCAAACTGGTTAACATGGATGGCAGCGGAACCCAGCAGATCGCGGTCGGTGAACTCCATAACCTGCCTGAATGGTCGACTGATGGAAGCACTTTCTACTACCACAGCGACACAGAAGAAGCCTTCCTTGCCCAGCCTGGATCTACCCCGGTTTCAATCCCTGCCTTCAGCCAGGTTCGCAATGTTCAATGGGTCGATACAGATCGCTTCATTGGGGCTTCCGGTACAGAAAGCGGCTGGCAATTATTGTTGGGCAACTCAAGTGCCCCGGCACAGGTGCTCTATACGACCACTGCCACTGACGATATGATTAGGTTTACAGTCAACAGGTAGTAAACAAGTACTAAGAATCAACGGTGCCGGATTGCGATATAATCCTGAGCACAAGGTCTATCACGTAATCAACGCAGGAGAACGTATGCCGAAATCACGAATCACGATACTACTTATTTCATTGGTCACTGTCATGGCAATGGTACTCACTGCCTGCCAGCAAGCCGCTCCCACTTTCTCTCCAGAAGAGATCGAACAGGCTGTGCAGCAAACCATGGCAGCCATGCCAACCGCCACCTTCACACCCACAGTCACTCAAACCCCCACCCCGACGGTTACACCAACACCCGTGATCGTGTACTACGGTCCGAGCAATTTTCCGGAGAATGTAAACCCTTTGACCGGTCTGGAAGTCAGTGATCCGGCTGTGCTCAACCGGCGCCCGTTGATGATAAAAGTATCGAATTTTCCGCGCGAAGGCCGCCCGCACGCCGGTCTCTCGGCTGCTGACATTGTCTTTGACTATTACACCGGCGAAGGTGCAAACCGCTTCCTGGCTCTTTACTATGGACAGGACGCGACGCAGATCGGACCGATCCGCTCTGGCCGCCTGGTCGACCGCCACCTGGTTGCGATGTACCAGGGAGTGCTGGGGGCTGTGTATGCCTGGGAAGGAACCTGGACAAAGATCCTGGATTACCTGGGATGGACACGGGTGATTTCCGAGGGTCCAAACACCTGCCCGGCGATGTGCCGCGATGAAGCCTTGAACAAGGTCAAACCGGAGGTCAGCGTTTTTGCCAACTCGGCTGAAATGAGCAAGTACTACGCAGCCAGGCCGAATGCCACCAACACCCGTCAGAACCTGGACGGTATGGTGTTCCATACCATTGCACCTGCCGGCGGGGTCGAGGCCATCGAGTTAACGCATCAATTCGGCAAGAATAACCTGGCGAAATGGGTTTATAACCCGGAAACCCGTAAGTATGCTCGTTGGATCGACAACATCAAGGCCAATGGTGAATTGGAAATGATCCCGCTCATCGACCGTGCAACCGACGAGCAGCTACAATTTTCGAACATCATAATCACATTTACACACATTGAGACATTGAACAAAGACGATACCCTGCATGAATTCAGTATTGTCAACAATACCGGCCGGGCTTTGATCTTCCGCGATGGCATGATGTACGATGTGACATATAAATCTGGTTACACGACTCCCATCCAGTTCCTCGACAAGGACGGCAACCTGTTTGAATTACAGCCCGGCAATACCTGGATCCACATGTCGGGCAGTTACACATCTGTGACAGAACAAAGCCCGGGTGTGTATTACACAAAAATCGGGTTACCCTAATTGACGGATGACCAAAAGACCGGCGCGAAATAACTGCGCCGGTCTTTTTTGATTTAATAATCCAGTGTTAACTGCGAATGAAGGTCCCGTTGCGCAGTTCGCGCAAGGTCTGGTGGATTTCCTCTTCGGTGTTCATGACGATCGGTCCATAGCGTACAATCGGTTCATTGAAGGGTTTCCCGGCAACCAGCAGGAAACGCACCCCCAATAATCCACCGATCACTTCGATCCTCTCACCCTCACCAAGAACCAGCAAGCGGGTGGCCTCAACCTCTGTCCCGCAGAAATTACCCCCGCCATTGAATACATAGATAAACGCGTTATGCCCGCCAGGAATATCAAGTTCAAACTTGTCGCCACCGTACACAGTCACATCCATGTACAACGGATCAGCGGCAATGTCCGTCACCGGTCCGGTAACATCTCCATAACGACCGGCAATCAGGCGAATGGTGACCCCATTGGTCGGGTTCATCCAGGGGATTTTCTCTGCTTTGATCTCCTGGTAACGGGGTTCCATCATCTTGAGATGCGCGGGCAGGTTTACCCACAATTGAAACCCTTCCATGTGTCCGCCGAAACCTTCCGGCATTTCCTCGTGTAAGATGGCACGCCCGGCCGTCATCCACTGTACATCACCGGATGTGATCTCCCCCGTGTTGCCCATGCTATCCTTGTGGCGTACCAGACCAGCCAGCATGTACGTGACGGTCTCTATCCCGCGATGCGGATGCATGGGGAAACCACGCATGTAATCTTCCGGGTTGTGAGAACCGAAATGATCAAACAGGAGAAAAGGATCGAGGTGATCCAGTGCAGCGCTGCCCATGCTACGGCGAAGTTTTACGCCCGCCCCCTCACGCACCCACTGCGGTTCAATTATCTCGCTTACCTTTCTTAATTCCCCGGTCATTGAGCCTCCTCAGATGTTCAATACAATTAATTATTTAAAAGACTCCCGGTTTGTTTACCGGGAGTCACGTTTTTAGATGTCGAGGTTGCGCACTGCATGCGCATGTGTGGTGATAAAACGCGTTCGCGGTGGTACCGCCGAGCCCATTAACATGTCAAATGTGCGGTCGGCTGCCGCCGCGTCGTCAATGGAAACCTGCAGCAGTGTGCGTGTTTCCGGATTCATGGTCGTCTCCCAAAGCTGTGAAGGGTTCATCTCTCCCAGACCTTTGTAACGCTGCAAGTTGGCTTTTTCAGCAGCGGCACCCAAATCCTTTAGAATGACATCCTTCTCGGCCTCGGTATATGCGTATTTCACCTGGTTTTTGTGCGCTATCCGGTAAAGCGGGGGTTGCGCAATGTAGAGGTGACCTTCTTCAATGATCAGGGGCATATAGCGGAAGAAGAAAGTCAGGAGCAGCGTTCGAATGTGACTGCCATCAACATCAGCATCGGTCATGATGATCACCCTGCCATAGCGCAGGTTTTTGATGTCGAAGTTATCACCAATGCCAGTACCCATGGCTGAGATCATGGACTTGATCTCTTCATTCCCAAGGATCTTGTCAAGGCGGGCGCGCTCAGTATTCAGGATCTTGCCGCGCAGCGGAAGGATCGCCTGGAAGTGGCGGTCACGTCCCTGTTTGGCTGACCCTCCTGCCGAGTTCCCTTCCACGATATACATCTCGGTCTTGTTACTATCCTTGTCCGAGCAATCTGCCAGTTTTCCCGGCAGAGTCAGAGACTCGAGCGCAGATTTGCGGATCACCAGATCACGCGCTTTACGGGCTGCGTCACGCGCTCGCGCTGAGGTAAGGCATTTTGACACGATCGCCTTACCCGCTGCGGGATTTTCTTCAAGGAATGTGCCGAAAGATTCTCCCACCACCTGCTGCACGTAGGTCTGGACCTCAGGATTCATCAATTTGACCTTGGTCTGCGATTCAAACTGCGGATCAGGGTGCTTGATGCTGACAATAGCCGTCATCCCTTCACGGGTATCATCACCGGTAAAGTTGGGGTCAGCATCCTTCAGCAGATTGGTACGCCGCGCATAATCGTTGATCACGCGCGTAATGGCTGTGCGCAGACCGGTCATGTGCGTTCCGCCATCAATGGTATTGATTGTGTTAGCAAATGAAAAAACGGACTCGCTGTAGGCATCTGTAAACTGGACCGCAACTTCGATCCCGATGTTGTCGATCTCTTTTTCAACAAAATACACCGGATGCAAAACTTCCCGGTTGCGGTTTATGTAACGGACAAAGGAGACAATTCCACCTTCAAAAAGAAAGGTGATCTCCTTCTCCGGGGGGCGTTCATCCACCAGCTTGATCAGCACATTGCGCGTGACAAATGCCATTTCACGGAATCGCTGCACCAGTGTTTCAAATTTATAGTCAACATCCCCTTTGAAGATCTCGCGGTCGAATTTGTAGGTGGTTGATGTACCCGTCTTTGAAGGAGGGCACTTGCCAATGATCTTTACAGGTTCCTGCGGTATTCCACGTTCGTACCGCTGGAAATACTCATGCCCATCACGGTAGACGTGAACTTCACACCACTCAGAAAGCGCGTTGACCGCCGAAACACCCACTCCATGCAAGCCACCTGACACCTTGTAGGAAGAATGACCAAACTTGCCACCAGCGTGCAGCACGGTCATGACGATTTCAAGCGCAGATTTTTTCTTGTCGGGATGAATGTCCACCGGTATACCGCGGCCGTTATCCATCACGGTAACAGAGCTGTCCTCATGGATGATCACATCGATACGATTGCAGGCTCCCATCAGGGCTTCATCAATGGAGTTGTCAACCACTTCATAGACGAGGTGATGCAGGGCTTTCAGGTCCGTTCCGCCTACGTACATACCGGGGCGTCGGCGAACGGCTTCCAAACCTTCAAGAACCTGGATATCTTTAGCGCCATAACTGGCAAGGTTGTTATTCAACTGTAGTTCCTCCACTTTCCGGGGTCTTGCTGGCTTTTTGCATCTTTTGGATGTTGAATTGCATCCACTTCAGACCATCCCGATAATACACAAAACTGGCACACAATAAGCTAGTCACAATAAACGCGTGTCCGCCAATGCCCAGGGCTAATAACCATGACTCGGTTCCTGGCAGAACCCAGAGCAAATTCAAACCCTCGCTGATCAGGATGCAAAAAATGATGAACAGGCTGGTGCCGGGTAAAAAGAAGCGCACCATGCGCATGGAAAGAAGCATGGAAGGAACCACCTTCTGGTCAAGCGCAAAGATCCCATGAGGCGAGAATACCAGCGGTAAAGCCATCCAGATCAGCAGGAAGATCATCCCGAGCAGCACAAATTGCGCCAGGGCGGGGCTGATCAGGGAAAGGATCGAAAGAATGATAAAGATCGGTATCGATATCATGATCAACAGGGCAATCAGGATCAGAAAAAAGATCAGTGACTGCGTGAAATGGGAAAAAAGTTGTTTCCACTGAAATTTTCCCGATTCCTGTAGCGACAACCGGGATAGCGCATAAAAGAACAACGTACCCAGGAAAAAACCTGCCATCAACAAACCGCCGAAAACCGCAATCCCCACGCGCAATGAAGGCACTTCGATGACTCCAGCAAGGTCCAGCGGTGAAGCCAGTGAAGTAATTCGGGCAAGTAAGCTGGGGATGCCGATTGGAAAAGTGCGCAATACAGTAAACAGGTTAAATTGTTCCAGGAATTCGATATACAACGCGGAAGTAGAGGTAACGGTTTCCAACATATCCTGTGGAGCGATCCTCAGCATCGTGCTGGAAAGGTCTTTGAAGATGGGCACAAACAGGTCATGTACGCGTAATTTCGGTCCCAACCAGAGGAACAAATCCAACAGGAGTGGGATCAGAATAAGCTGTACTTTCCCTGCGACGGTGTTGAAACCTTTTAAAAGTGTGGGAAACAGCCTGGGAGGACTGGCTTCAAGAATCGGCTCGTTTATATTCATACAGAACCCAATTTTACCATATCCCCCTACTTATCTCCCTGCGCATCAGCCCGGGCGGACGCGGATAAGGTAAAATTATTGTTGTGAATGAACACAGGCACATCCCGGATCTGCAAAAATTGAGTATCGTCATTGCCATGATCTTACTGGCGTATTCATCGACGGCATTCATTTCGCTCCCCACCCGAACCCTGACGATCCAGTTCCCCGGTTTCCTTCTTGAATTTAACCTGAACTTCATCACAGTTGTCGCCGTGGTCAGCGCAGCACTTGCTGCAGCCGGGGCAGACTGGATCCTCTCTGCGCACCCGCATGCTGACCCGAAAACGCGCTGGCAGCACTGGTTGGTACCTGCATTTACCGCAGTTGTGATCGGTATCACGCTGGGAACCATCCCGCTGGGACCCGCCTGGTGGTTTGTTTTTGGATTGAGCGCTTTATTGATGGCAGGGGTGCTAATTTCAGAATACATTTCCTCAGATCCGCAGGACCTGCGTTACTCATTTGCAGTACTGGGATTGAACGCGGTGAGTTTTTCTTTGTTCCTGATCATCGTCATTACTATTACCGGTGTCGGGTTCCGTTTATACGTCCTGCTGGCAGCCATCATCCCGGCGGTTTTCCTGATCTCACTACGTTCGCTTTACCTGAGGTTGGCAGGCCGTTGGATGACGGGTTGGGCAGCAGGTATTACACTGGTGATCACACAAGTGGCTGCTGCGATGTTCTATTTACCTTTGAGACCTCTGCAGTTCAGCATGATCCTGCTTGGATTACTCTACGGTTTGATCACCCTCGCGTCAAATATCGAGGAAAAATACACCGGCGGCTCACTGTGGATCGAGCCAACATTAATGACACTAAGTTTTGTTGCCTTAGGCTTTTTGTTGAGATAAGATGTCGGAAAAAATAAACCGGCATTTCTGCCGGTTTTTACTCAATCCCCTATCGGTTCTTCAGCGGATAGTGTTTTGTAGATATACACCAGGTTACGCTTGTGGAGTTCCACACCCAACCCACCCAGCGTGACGCGGCTTTTCCCGCAGGATTCGATGTCGATCTCAGCCAGCGCTTCCAACGGATTACGGCGCCTGGCAGCTGCCCGGGCACCTTTCCTGACCGCGTTGATGTATGCAAGATTTGATCGTACGGCTTCTTCGATCTCACCGCGCAAAATGATGTCACCATGTCCCTGGATGATATTTTCCAGTCCCATTTTGCCGATGCGTTTGATGGTCGCGGTTATTTCGTCGGGGTCTCCATCCACCATGTACGGCAAAGGCATGAAAGCATCACCGGCAAACAGAACCCTGTCTTCTTCAACGAGTACGGAGATGCCATCAGCGGAATGACCGGGTGTCGCACTGAGCACCAGCGTTTTCTTACCAACGCGCAAGGTGAGATTTCCTTCGGAGAAGGTCATGTGCGGGGGTACGAGCTTCACTTGTTTGTAAATTGCGTTTTGCTTCCGCAGGGCATCCAGCGAGGCTTCTCCTTTTGCGAGCATCGCCTCCCGCGAAAGCGAATGCGCGATCACGGTAGCGCCTGGAAAAAAGCAATTACCCCAGGAATGATCGGCGTGATAATGGGTATTTATGACATACCTTACCGGTACACCCACCGTTTCTTCAATGTAGGCGCGCATTTCCAGGGCTTCCTCCGGTAACGCGAGCGTGTCGATCATCACCGCCCAGTTAGGTCCGGTAACTGCACCGGCTGTCACCTGGGCATAAACTTCACTTTGAAACCAATAAACATTTTCAGAAACACGTTCGCGATGCATAAATCTCGATCCTTGAGATATGAAGTTTGAAATACAGTTGGTTCAATGTCGTAGCATAGCATAAATGAAATGAAAAGTCAAAAAATGCGGTTTTTCTGGAGTTTTGTTGACTAATTACCTCTTTTTGTTTGAGAATTGTAATTTTTATAGGGTCACCGCATTACCAATAACTATTATCAATTCTGTTTGTTACCTTACAAGCATGTAAACAAAAGCCACATCCCATGCCGTTATAATGATTACCGAGGGACACTACCATGATCAGTGAAATTCGCCAGAACTACCGTGTGTTGTTACCCGGGTTATTGTTGGGTGTGACCAGCCTTTTGGT
>CAYWVP010000030.1:0-1593 GCA_964461605.1 uncultured Anaerolinea sp. | reverse complement strand
AGAACTACCGTGTGTTGTTACCCGGGTTATTGTTGGGTGTGACCAGCCTTTTGGTACTGGCTTTCCTGGGGAACCCTGACCGTTTGGGTAATTTTTTCATTCAGTTCAATTGGCTGTATATAGTTCTCGCAATCGCTTTAACCATTGTTTACCATGCACTGCGTTTTCTTAATCTCAATTTTTCACTGAACGTAACCGGCATCAAAAACATTCCTTTTCGAAAACGGCTGACCTTTTACCTATCCAGTTCAGCACTCAATGCCACCGATCAACACACCAATGAATCAATCAGAACAATTTGGGTTAGTAAAGCTTGCGGCATTCCTTATAACCGCATTGATTCGCTTTTCCTGATCGATGGTGTATCTGCATCTCTGAGCTTCATTGTGCTGGCTATCCTCGGCATAATTGCTTACCCGGCTTTTTGGCCGCTCTTCGCTGCTCTATTTGGTCTACTCGTATTGCTGCTGCTGTTCCTGCAGAACAAACCGGTCGGCGATGATGTGCTGGACGCTGGAGAAAAGATCCCCTTCCTGCGCCAATTGACACTGCGTTTGCGGGCTACGATCGCAGACAACGAAAAGATGTTCAGAGCGCTACCATTGACCATTTCATTGACGCTCAATGTTCTCGCCTGGTTAACCCAGGCGCTGACGTTGTTCATCATCCTCGTTGGACTGGGTCTGCCTGCGGAATTCAGCCTGGCATCGATCGCCTGCCTGGTATTGGCATTTTCCATCCTGATCGGTTTCCTCTCCAACATGCCGGGAGGACTGGGTGTGGTTGAACTTGCGCTGGCCGGGTTGCTCAGCGTTCTGCTGGGATATCAGCCTGAACTGGCAGTGACCGCGACCATTCTCTTCCGTCTGACTACCTTCTGGATGAGCCTGCTCTTTGGTATACTTTTCTGGCCAACAGCGGCCAGATCTTGTTTACCAAAACCGGGAGCACCCTCCATTGCTGAAAGTTGATTTTCACACACATACCTATCACTCCAAAGACAGTATCACATCCATCGAGCAACTGATCGCTGCGGCGCAAAAACGCGGGCTGCACCGTGTGGTGGTGACTGACCACAACACACTGGGCGGTGCGTTGGAAGCACGCGAAGCAGCACCAGACCTGATCATCGTAGGCGAGGAAGTACAGACCACTGAAGGTGAGTTCCTGGCTGCTTTCGTCACGCAGGAAGTGCCGCGCGGGTTGGAACCGTTTGAAGCGCTCAAAAGGTTGAAGGACCAGGGCGCATTCATCAGCATCTCACACCCGTTTGACCCGAACCGGTCAGGCTGGAGCATGGAAACTTTAACAACCGTCGCTGCGCTGGTGGACGCGATCGAGGTGTTTAACGCGCGGGTGGTCGATGCCAGGCACAATCAACTTGCAGCCGAGTTCGCCGCCAGGCTGGGGTTACCGGGAACTGCCGGATCGGACGGGCACCATCCCTCCGAGATCGGCCGCGCTTACTCGCTGCTGCCGGAATTTCACGATGCGGAAAGCCTGCGCCAGGCCATCCGCTCCGCACAGGTTGGCGGGCGAATATCCTCGCCTTTCGTGCATTTCTACTCAGTGTGGGCGCGTGTGGTTAAGGCT
>CAYWVP010000029.1:10102-14096 GCA_964461605.1 uncultured Anaerolinea sp. | reverse complement strand
CCTGATCGTTTCCAGCACTTCGTGCTGCGTCAGTACTTCCGGTCCTGCCAGTTCGTATGTCGCCCAGTCGTGCGTCTTTTCCGTGGTCAGTACTTTCGCTGCCACTTCCGCCAGGTCAGCCAGGTCCACCATGCCCAGCCTGGTCGTGGGTTGGTAGGGGATCTCATATACCCCGCGTTCCACGATGTTCTGCCATTGCCCCAGCACGTTCTGCATATAAGGGGTGGGCTGAAGGATTGTGAAGTTCAGCCCGGATTCCTTGATTTTTTCCTCCACGCGCAGCTTCCACCAGTGGTTGGGCAGCGCTTCAATTTGCGAGTGGCACAGCGAGTGGAACACAAAGCGCTCCACACCCTCCGCTTTTGCCGCTGCGATGCCAGCCTTGCCGAATTCGATCTCGTCCGGGTTCACGTTCGGCGCGATGTGATAGATTGCGCGTACCCCGGCAGCAGCCCGCCGCACATCCTCCACATTGAGCATGTCGCCAATGCTGGCTTCCGCACCCAATGACCGGATTTTCTCAGCCGCTGTTTCTGATTTCACGATGCCGCGTACTGCTTCCCCCCGTTGGGCAAGTGCGCTGATGACCGCGCGTCCGGTCTTTCCGCCTGCTCCAGTGACCAGGATCATTTTTCACTCTCCATTGATCGGATATCTCATTAAATTATAGCATTCGGCGTTTGATGCTTTACACTTAGGCGTTTTTCTGCCCTTGCCTGCAACCGGTTGATGGCTGAGGTGTAAGGGTGAGGGCTTGACAGGGGGTGTATAATCAGAATAGAACAAAATTTCTTTTACTGGGCTGCTGCATCTAAAAATTATGGAACCCACCGTAGAAGAACATCCATGCCATTTTTCGCTCTTTTCATTCCTTTGCACTTCCACACCTTACAAAACGGGATTTGTTTTTGATTTGATTCAGCAGTTATCGAAACCATGACTATTAACAAAATCATCTGGCAGCTTCGTTTGCGGATTTTCACGAAATCCCCATAATTAACACATCTCAACAGGAGGTTCATTATGGATTTCACAACGTTCAACGACATGTTGCGCCGTGCGGCCTGGCGTCTGCCGGATCATGAGTTCATCTACTGGTCAGATCGGGCGCGCAGCATTACCTACGCTCAGGGTGAGCAACTATCCGGCAAAGCCGCGGGCGCGCTGGCAGCGTTGGGGGTGGTGAAGGGGGATCGCGTGGGCATTTTTGCTCACAACGGGTTGGATTACGTCATTGCCATGTTCGGCGCCTGGAAGCTGGGAGCCATCAGCACGCACATCAGTGTGTTGCAGAAGGACAACCTGGCCTATTTCATTGGTGACTCAACCCCCAAAGTGCTCATTTACACCGGTGATATGCATGAAGTGATCATGCGAATCCGTGAACAAAACCTGGGCGTGCAGCACTTCATCTGCTTTGACGGTCCGCGTGATTTCGCCTACGGTTGGAGTGATCTGCTGCAGGCTGCGCCGCCGCCGCCCGCGGTCAGGGTCAGTGATCTTGATGCTGCGCACCTCTCCTACACATCCGGTTCTTCAGGTCCATCCAAAGGCGCGCTGCTTGCCCATGGCTATACCGCCCGCGCCACCCACGCCATTGCCGAGCGTCTCCACCTGTCCAGTGCAGATATCTCTTTGGGTGTCACCTCGCTCTCCAGTTCCTTCCACCTGGTGGCCAACCTGCTTCCGGGTGTACATCGCGCCATGTCCATCGGTGTGCGCAAAGACTGGGATCCACAGGCCGCCTGGCAGGAGATGGAGGATCGCGGGGTGACCTTCTTTGCCGGTAACCCCCTTGTGCTCGGCGACCTGCTCAAGCTTTCCCATGAGAAAGGCGCTAAACCCCGCGCGCTCACCCGCTGCATCTCTGGCGGTGCACCGCTCCCGCCTGCTATGAAATTGGCTTTTTGTGAGGAGTTCGACGTCCATATCGCCGAATCCTACGGTCAATCGGAATTGGGCGGTTTTGTCGCGTTGGGTTACCCGCGGCGTGAGCCCGAGAAACGCTTTTATGCCATCGGCCCCGCTTTACCGGATCGCGAGACCATTGTGGCGGATGAACAATGTCGAGAAGTGCCCGTAGGGCAGCCCGGTGAGCTCCTCATCCGCAATAATGTCATGGTGGGTTATTGGAACATGCCTGAAAAGACCGAAAGTGTCCTCCAGAATGGCTGGCTCCACACCGGTGACATGGGTGTGATGGATGAGGAGGGCTACTTCACACTGCTCGGGCGCTGGTCTGAACGCATCATCATCCAGGGCAGGGTGGTCTTCCCGCGTTACATGGAGGAGGCGCTGCTGCGCCACCCGGCGGTGCACTACTCCGGTGTGATCGCCAAACCGCATCCAGTGCTGGGGCAAATTCCCCTCGCCATCGTCGAACTCTACCCTGACCAGTCGGTCACCCCTGCGCAGCTGCTGGAGCATTGCCAGTCCATCCTGGGTGCCGAAGATTCCCCCGCTGAACTGCTCATCATCGAGAAAATGCCCATGACCCCCACCGGCAAGATCGGCAAGCAGGAATTGATCCGTTTATACGGAAGTTGATCGCAGGCAGGTTGGCAGATAAAAAAATTCGCGGTTAAAAACCGCGAGTTATGCTCTGAGATTTGATCTCTATTCAGCCAGCTCGATCACCGCGTTGATGACCTCGTTGATCTGCTCGTCCGTCATCTCCGGGTAGAGCGGCAGTGCCAGCGTCTCCCGTGCTGCCTGTTCCGCCACCGGTAGGGTGCCCTCAACCCAACCCAACTCACTGCAGGGTGCGGACAGGTGCAGCGGCTGCGGGTAATAGATCTCTGAGGCGATTCCACGCAGCTTCAGCTGTTCTTTCAGGCTCTCGCGATTTTTGACCCGGATGATGTACAGGTGATATACGTGTGTGCGCTCAGGGGCTGCCGTCGGGATCATGATCCCCGCAGCTCCCAGGCGCGCATTGTACACTTCCACGATCTCCCTGCGCCTGGAGTTCCACGCGTCCACGTGCTTCAGCTTCACCCGCAAAATCGCCGCCTGCATCTCGTCCAGTCTGGAGTTATACCCCAAGAGCTCCGGGAAGTACTTTTTCTTCCAGCCATGCGTGCGCAGCATCGTCACAAGTTCGGCCAGCCTGTCATCGTTGGTGGTGACCATCCCGGCGTCGCCATAAGCTCCCAGGTTCTTGCTCGGGAAGAAGCTCAGGCACCCCAGGTCTCCCAGCGCGCCGGTGTGCGTGCCGTGGTAGGTTGCTCCAAAGGCTTGCGCGTTGTCTTCCACCACACTCAAGCCGTGTTTGGCCGCAATCTCGTTGATCTCCTTCATATCCGCGGCCTGGCCGTACAGGTGCACCGGCAGGATCGCCCTGGTGCGTTCCGTGATGGCGCGGCTGACCTGTTCTATGTCGATCAGGTAGGTCTTCGGGTCGATGTCCACGAAAACGGGCGTGGCACCCACGGTCAACACGGTGCCTGCTGTGGCAAAGAAGGAATATGCAGGGACGATCACCTCGTCCCCGTGGCCAATGCCCAATGCGCGCAGCGCGATGACCAGCGCATCAGTTCCTGAAGCCACCCCCACCGCGTGCTTTACACCCAGGTATTTCGCGGCTTCCTGTTCGAAGGTTTTTTCATTGGGTCCGAGGATGAACTTGGCAGAGTTCAACACTTCCTGGATGGCAGCGTCAATGTCTGGTTTGATGGTGTTGTACTGTGCGACGAGATCCAGCAGCGGGATCATGCAGCATCCTTTCCGCAGGGGATCAGAAGGTCCTCGATCATTGAGTATTGGTCAGCGCACACGGGGCAGAAGTAGCGGTTTTCCTTCAGGCGTTTTAGTTGCGCTCCGCACTGGCACATCCATCCGTGCAGGCGGGCAGGGTTGCCGTAGCACAGCCCATAATCCGGTACGTCCTTCGTCACGACCGAACCCGCACCGATAAAGCAATAGCTGCCCAGCGTAATCCCGCAGATGATCGTGGCGTTTGCACCGATCGATGCCCCGCGTTTTACCAGTGTGG